>NZ_JAWXXJ010000025.1:0-45457 GCF_034335085.1 Acutalibacter caecimuris
CAGCTGCGCTGGCATTACCGGCGCTATGGCAGGCAGGGCGGGGTGCTGCTTATGGACTTAAAGCAGTTTTTCCCCAGCGCCCCCCATAAGACCATTTACCAGCGCCACCAGCAGCTGATCCCCGACCTTTCCCTGCGGTGGCTTGCGGATACCATTATAGCCCATTCCCCGTGCCCCACGCCGGGGCGGGGTATGCCCCTGGGGGTGGAACCCAGCCAGCAGGAAATGGTGGCCCTGCCCAGCGCCGTGGACAACTGGCTCAAGTGCCAGAAAGGCATCCGCTGCTGCGGGCATTACATGGATGACTATTATGTGATCCTGCCGGACATAGGGGAGCTGAAAAAGCTGGCCCATGAGATGGTGCGGAAGTTTGCCGCCATCGGGGTGCCGGTGAACCAGCGCAAATGCAAAATTATCCCGTTTACAAAGCCTTTCAAATTCTGCAAGGCTAAGTTTCGCTTACTGGAAACCGGGAAAGTCATTGTAAACGGCTGCCGGGACGGCATGAAACGGGCGCGGCGCAAGCTGAAACTCTTTAAGAAGCAGGTGGAGGCGGGCAGGCGGGCCATTGAAGATGTAAAGCAATTCATGACCTGCCAGCTTGCCTACTACAAAAACTATAACGACCACGGGCGGGTGCTGCGGCTGTCCAGGCTGTGCTATGCTTTGTTTGGTGACATAATGGGAGGAAAACTGTGTTTAGAATTACCAAAGACGGGGCCAGCCTCGGCATGACCGAGGCCCCCACTTATATTAAGCGGGCACCCAATGGGTGCCTTGTTTTGTGCCCGGAAAACGAGGCCACGGGCATTGCCTGGGAGGGCAAAGTATACGGCCTGCTGGGCCGGGAGGAGCTGCCGGGTGTGCCCGCCATCATGCTGGAGCAGGTGGATGGCGGCGGGGAGCTGTACAAGGCCAGCGAAACGGGCGGCATTATGTTTGTCACACTGGCCGAGGGCGGGCAGATCGACCACGCGACTGCCGCCGAGCATACCGAGCTTTTTGCCCCCTGGGCCTGCCCGGTAAGCTATGCTGTAGGGCAGATACGCCAGCACGGCGGCAAGCTGTACAAATGCCTGCAAGCCCATACTTCACAAGAGGGCTGGACGCCGGATGCGGCCCCCAGCCTTTGGGTGGCGATATCCGACCCGGCAGAGGAGTGGCCCGCCTGGAGCCAGCCCATAGGGGCGCAGGACGCATACCCCCTGGGGGCCAGGGTAAGCCATAAGGAAAAGCGCTGGATTTCTACAGCGGACAATAATGTGTGGGAGCCGGGAGTATATGGCTGGGAGGAGGCCCAGGAGGATGGCGTATAAAAGATATATAGCCCGCCGCCGTGCCCGGTTCCAGGGTTTAAGCGGCCCGGTCAATCTGCCCTACGGCAGAGCCTTAGACTGCCGGGAGGGCTTTCTCTTTTGGAAAAACAGGAAGCTGTGCGCCGCCGCCAGCCAGAACACAAAAGATTATTTTGTCCAGAACGATGATGGGCTGGGCAAAATACGGGGTGACCTGGTGACGCTTATCCTGGCCCGCCTGGGGCCGCAGGAAGCCCGCAAAGGCAAGGCGGCGGCGCGGTGGGAAAAGGTATGGGCCGACCCTGTTTGTGGGCGCTATAAGCGGCCTGACAATGCGGAACACTGGCTCTGGAATGAGGCTTTTTACAATGCGCCGGTGGATGACCTGCGGCACATTGCAAGGCTGGTGGGTGTGAAAATTTAGAGAGGAAAAGCTGGGGTGACAGTTAATCGCAAAGCGATTTACTGTTTTCCCCGGCCTTTTTTCATATGTACAGAAAAGGGGGCGGTCAAAATGGGCGGCTTTCGGCCCTTGTAAAGGGCCTGTAAACGATGCAAAAATTACATTTACAAAGGAGAGATATTTCATGCTGGAAACTTCCAAGGCCGTGGCCATTATGCTCGTGTTCGCTATCCTGGTGCAGTTCCTGGTGGACAGGGTAAAGGACATCGTGGGTGAAAAGGTTATGGGGTATGTAAAAGCCCCGGTATGGGCCGCCCTGCTGGGCGTCCTGTTCGCGTTCCTCTTTAGGCTGGACGTGTTCGCCATGTTTGGCTACACGGCCCAACTGCCCGCCGTGGCCTATATCATGACGGGCCTTATTTTGTCCGCAGGGGCCGCGCCCATCCATGAGCTTATCGAGAAGGTGCGGGCCTCCAGGGACACAATCCTACTGCCCGGTGAAATTTTCGAGCCGGAGAAAGGGGCGCGGGATGAGTAACAGCGCTTTAAGCTGTATGCGGCAAATAAGCCCCAACCGCAACAGCCCCCGGAACCACAAAATCGACACCATCACCATCCATTGTGTGGTGGGTCAGATGGGCGTGGAGGCCCTGTGCAGCGAGTTCAGCCGCACATCTAAAGGGGCCAGCTGTAACTATGGCATAGGCTACGATGGCCGCATTTGCACCATTGTGGACGAAAGCGACCGCTCCTGGTGTTCCTCCAGCGCGGCAAATGACAACCGGGCCATTACCATTGAGTGCGCAAGCGATGCTATTTACCCTTACGCCATCAACGCCAATGTCTGGAAGTCCCTTATAGAGCTGTGCGCTGATATCTGCAAGCGCAACGCCATTCAGCGGCTGCTGTGGCAGGCTGACAAGGGGCTGGTGGGCCAAGTGAACCTCCAGAACATGACCGCCCACCGTTGGTTTGAAAACAAGTCCTGCCCCGGCGATTATATCTACAACCGGCTGGGGCAGATTGCCAAAGAGGTAAACCAGAAATTGAGCGGCGCTCCCGCTGGCCCCTTTAAGCCGTACCAAGGCCAGGTAAACGCCGATGACGGTCTTAACTGCCGCACGGCCCCGGTAAGCGGCTCGGTAATTAAAGCTTTCGAGGACGGTACGGTGCTCACCATTACCAAAGAGGACGGCAACTGGGGCTACTGCGGCGAGGGCTGGGTGTGCCTGGATTACATTAACAAAATTGCCTCGGCCAAAGACCCGGCGGCAAAGGAGGAAAGCATCATGGACGGCAAGCAGTTCAAGAAAATGTATGATGATATCAACCCCACCTACAACACCATTGATGAGGTGCCCAGCTATTGGCGGGACGATATCCGGGAGCTGGTGGAGAAAGGTATTATCTCCGGCGTGGGTGGCGGCAAGCTGGGCCTGACTCACAGCGACTGCAAGGCCGCTGTGCTTGCCAAGCGGATCGCGGAAAAGCTGAAATAACCTGCTGCCCTTTGGTAGTCCGTCCGAGGATTCTGCCCCTTAATTTTTATGAAGGGATGGACTATGATATGGACAGCTTTATGGGCTGGATTGGCGGCAAGCGTACCCTGCGCAAGGCCATTTTAGAGCGCTTCCCCACGGACAAAGTGGAGCGGTATATTGAGGTATTCGGTGGCGCGGCCTGGGTGCTTTTCGCCAAGGAAAAACAGGCGGGCCAGCTGGAGGTCTATAACGATATCAACGGCGATTTGGTGAACCTGTTCCGTTGTGTAAAGTACCACTGTGGGGAGCTGCAGCGGGAATTTGACTGGCTGCTTTCCTCGCGGGAGCAGTTCTTTGACTATGTGGCCCAGGCCAATATGCGGGGCCTTACAGACATTCAGCGGGCCGCCCGGTTTTTCTATGTGGTAAAGCTGAGTTTCGGCAGTGAGCACAGAACCTATGGAACCAGCAAAAAGATGGTGGACAATGCTGTCGAACGTCTTGCCTCCATAAAAGAACGCCTCCGGGGCGTGAACATAGAGCACAAGGACTATGCCGACCTTATCCGGGTATATGACCGCAAGGCTGCGCTGTTCTACCTTGACCCGCCCTATATTGGCACTGAGGGGTACTATGACAGCCCCTTTACCCCGGATGACCACCAGCGTTTAAGAGCCGCCCTGGAGCCTCTTAAGGGCCGTTTTATCCTCTCTTACAATGACTGCCCCCAGGTGCGGGAATTGTATAAAGGCTATACCATCGAGAGGGTAGAGCGCAGGGAAAACCTGTCTGGCAACGGGAAAAACAAAAAAAGCTATGCGGAAGTGATTATCTGTAACTACTAAAAGCGGGAAAAAATCCCATTTTTCGGGATTCTTTCCCATTTTTAAGGCAAATAGGTGAGATACTGGTAAAATATCCCTAAAGGGGTATAAAGGATGATAAAAAATCATCTCTCCAGAATCCTCGGCGAACGCCGCTGGACACAGACAAAGCTGGCCGCCATGACAGGGATACGCAAATCCACTATAAGCGATCTATACAACGAGATGGCCGAGCGTATCAGTTTTGACCAGCTGGACAGAATCTGCGAGGCTTTAGACTGCACCCTGCCGGAGCTGTTGGAATACATACCAAACCCGCAGCCGAAAACAGGGGAAAACCTGATCCTGGAGGAGCATGGAAACCGCAAGAAAAAGTCAAGCTGATTTTCCAAAAAGTAAGGGCGCTTAAACGGTTTATTTTACCGCTTAAACGCCCTTCTTTTTTTCTCAAATTATCTGAAAATCTTTCTCGGTTTTTTTGCAAAGCTACAGAGTAGTTTTTGGCTTTGCACAACGAAATCATTTGCTAAACAGAGAAGGGACGGGCGTTGGCCCGCCCCTTTTCCTGTTGTGCCCACGCGGCTTGCGAAACCGCCCGGAATGTGGTATACTGGGGGCAACCGAAAACTTTGCGAAAGGGAGGGGGAACTATGCCGGTTGTTGACCTGCATACCCATAGTACGGCCTCGGACGGCGAGTGCACGCCTACGGGGCTTGTGCGGCGGGCCAAGGCCAGGGGCCTTACCGCCATGGCACTGACCGACCACGACACCTTTGCCGGTACCCAGGAGGCGTTGGAGGCCGGGGAGGAGGCGGGTATCCGGGTGCTGCGGGGGATTGAATTGGGGGCCAAGGAGCACAAGAACCTGCATTTGCTGGGGTATGGGTTTTCCCCGGCGGACGAGGCCCTGACAGGGCTTTGCGCCGGCTTGCGGGAAGGGCGGAACGGGAGGAAGTTCCGCATACAAAGCTTTTTGGCGGAGAAGGGCGTGGACATCGACCTGGCAGAAGTGGAGGCCATGGCCGGGGGCAAGAACATCGGCAGGCCCCATTTTGCCAGGGTGCTGGTGCAGCACGGTTTTGTGCAGGACGTGCGGGAGGCCTTTGCGCGCTATCTTGACACAGAAGAGTACCAGCGCATCGAACGTCCCAAGCCCAGCGCGAAAGAGTGCGTTGCCGCGTTGAAGGGGGCAGGGGCAAAGGTTTCGCTGGCGCACCCCTATCAACTGGGGATGGAGGATAGCGAGTTGGAGGCGCTGGTCCGGGCGCTAAAGGGCTATGGGCTGGACGCCATTGAGTGCTATTACCCGAAACATACCCCGGCGCAGCAAGCCTTTTACCTGGAGCTGGCCCGGAAATATGGGCTGTATGTGACAGGCGGCAGCGACTTCCACGGGGAAACGGTAAAGCCGGGGATTGAGTTGGCGCGCTTTGCACTGGATATCAGTTGGCTGGTTTGAATATGCAGGGTTGCGCCTGGGAACCGGTTAGCGCAAAGAAAGCCCACCTGTTGGCATACAGGTGGGCTTTCTTGCGGGATGAACTACGCCGGGGTTTCCCTTACAGGGAGGATAACGCGGGAGGGATGCTGGGGCCCGGTCAGGACCGTCTGCCGGGCGGTTTGTACGTTGGCCTGCGTGGCCCAGCAGCCGGGGAGGTTGGAGTGGGCCGCGTACTGGGGGAAGTCGGACGAGGAGATATCCAGCCGGAGGCGGGAACCGGGCTGGAGCTGGTAGGCGGCAGCCCACATGGAGATGGTAAGTTTCCTGGTTTCACCGGGGATGTAGGGCGTTTCATAGGCCAGGGTGGTAATAGAGCCCCGGATGTGGTAGGCTTTCCCGTCCGGGGTGACTTCGATCAGCTTGGCGGTAAACGCGGTGTCTTCGGCGCTGCTTTGCACATAAAGCTCTACTTGGGCCTCGCCCAGCAGGGTCAACGCCGCCGGGAGGGGCGCGGAAAGGAAACTGACCACATCCGGCCGCCAATCGGGTTCGGGTTGCAGGAGGCTGCCTACATCCTGGGAACTGGCGAACAGGGACTCGGCCCCATGGGAGGGGACAGGGTCATGGGGGTCATAGGTATAGCTGACCGTGCCCCCGGCGCCCGGCTGGGGGCATAGGGCGCGGGTCGCCGCGTCCAGCAGGAACAGCCGCCGGGTTTGCGGGCGGGGGATATCCCGGAAAGACTGCCAGGTATCTTCGCCGGTGATATACAGGTCTACCCGGCGCTGGGGGCGTTTCTTTTCCAGAAGGGTTTCCCCAAACCAGTCCAATACCTGGTGCACCTCTTGATTGCGCAGGTCTTTTTGGATCCTGCCATCAGCACAGGGCTGGAAACTGTGGTTCCAGCAGCCGACGATCAGCCGGCTATGGGCCGCTGCCGCCGGCGAGAGGTTCTCAAAGGATTGCAGCGCGCTGCCAAGATGGTGGTCGTACCAGCCCTCTACTATGCAAACCGGGACGGCCAGCTTGCTAGGGGCATCGGACATAAAGCGCCAAAAACCCTGGTTCCAGTAAGGGTTCCCCCGGTGGGTGTTGGTGACCCATTCCCGGTACCAGGGCAGCTTGCCGCCCCAAAGCGCCTGGTCTACTTCCACATGGGGGCGGTACCGGCAGGACTCCAAATAGCCGGCCTGGATTTCCCGCCCGGCATTCCCCATAGCCCATGCGGTGAGGATATCATGGCGGAACAGGCCGCTTTGGTAGGCGGAGGTGAAACGCTCGGTACCATAGTGGGAGAGCAGCATGGACTTAGCCTTAGGCGGCAACACCCCGGTAATAGCCCAGCCGGTGGAGGCCAAATAGGAGCAGCCCCAATAGCCGATACTCTCTACCCAGGCGAGCCCATCTGCCCAGCGGATAAAAGCGGCCCCGTCCGCGGGCTCATTTACGTTGGGTTCCCATTGGCCTTCCGAGCCGCCGGTACCCCGGCAATACTGGCAAATGTAGGCATAGCCCCGTTTGGCCAGTTCCCGGCCGTGGATACGGTAGGCCTCATGGGCCATAGGGTAGCAACTGCGCTGGACAATGGCAGGCCAGGGGCCTGTCCCCGCGGGCCGGAACCAGAAAGTCCGCAGGCGGGCCCCGTCCGGGCAGGGGATATAGTCCTCCCCTTCCTCCACGGCGGGGTATTGCACAGGCACAGGGGAGCTTGCGTAGCTGTCCAGGATGGCTTGCAGCCGTTTATCCATACAGGTGGCCTCCTTATAGGGTGATACTGCCGGTTAACACTGCCACGGCCAGCATGGCCAGGGTGAGCGCGAAGGCAAAGGGAATGGTCTTTTTTTGATGCTCGCCCAAATCCACCCCGGCTAGGCCCACCAGCAGGAAGGTGGCGGGGGAGAGGGGGGACACCGGGAAACCCGTGGTCATCTGCCCCAAAATGGCCGCCCGGCCAACCATCAAGGGGTCGACCCCAAAGCCTTTTGCGGTTTCTCCCAAAATAGGCAGCACGCCGTAGTAGAAGGAGTCAGGGTCGAACAGCAGGGAGGCGGGCATGGAGATTACGCCGGTGATCAGCGGGAAGAAACGGGCCAGGGAGTTGGGCATGACAGAAACCAGGGCCTGGGCCATGCCGTCGATCATCCCTGAGCCCTTCATGATACCGCAGAAACAGCCAGCGGCAAACAGTACGGAGCACATCATCATGGCGCTTTGGGCGTGGGCATCTACCCGGGCTTTGGACTGCTCTACATGGGGATAGTTGATGACAGTAGCCAGTATGTAGAACACCATAAACACCACCGCCGGGGCCAGGCCCGATACCAGCAGGCTGACAATGGCCAGGATAATAAGGCTAAGGTTGACCCAAAACAGTTTGGGCCTGAGCAGGGCTTGCTGTTCGGGGGTCAATGCCTGTTCCTGGTAGGCCCCGCTGGCCAGGGTGAGCCGGCCGGCGCGGGACTTTTCCCACAGGCCCAGCAGGAGGGCAAAGCCCAGCACACACACCAGGCCCACCCCTATGGCGGGCAGTACCGGCAGGAAAAAGCCCACCGGGTCACCGGCACCTAAGGCGCTGGCTGCCCGGATGGTGGGGCCGCCCCAGGGCAGGATGTTCATGGTGCCTGCCGAGAGGGCCACGGTGGTGGCCAGGGTAGTGCGCTTCATGCCCATTGCATCGTACAGGGGGACAAGGGGCGGTACGCAGATCAGGAAAGTCACGGCCCCGGAGCCGTCCAGATGGACGCACATGGCCAGCAGGGCTGTGCCCAGGGTGATAAGCAGGGGGTTAGAGCCCATGTGCTTGATGATGCCGCCAATAATAGGGCGGAACGTGCCGGCATCGGTAAGTACACCAAAGAACAGGATGGAAAACAGGAACATAACCCCTGTGGCTGCCACGGAGCCAATGCCCTGGGTACCGACGACCATGCCGCCCAGGTTTTGGGCATTGGCCCAGAAATCCACCTGGCCAGGAGCCGATTCCGGGTCAGTAACGGTAAAGGCGCAGGCGATCAGCCCCGTCACCAGGGGCACGGCAATCAGCGCTACGGTGGGGGTCAGCTTTTTCCAAATAATCAGCGCAAGCATCAGGGCGACGGTGAGAAAGCCCAGAAAAGCCAGCATAGAAAATCGCTCCTTTTTAGCGGGGAATGGCTGCCGGGATAGGGGTTACTCTTTTACATAGATGAAAGAGGCGCCGCCGAGCTGGGCGCGTTCCAAGGTGCCAAGCTGGGCAAACTGGCTACCCTCTACGCTGGGGGCCCAGCCAAACCCGGCCAGATCGGGCATAATTTGGGCATCACCCGCCAGGATATGCTCGGAAAGTGCAATGTAGTCATCGATATAGCTTTTGTGGAGCTGGGGGCCGTTATGGGCGGGATAGATGGTATCGAACTCGTCCCAGTGGGCTTTCAGCTTTTTCATATTGGCCATGTGGTTGGACAAAACCTCTTTGAGAGGCAGCAGTTCATTGCGGACAAAGAGGAGCACTTGGCCGGCTTCCAGCTCATCGCCGGCATAGAGGGCGCGGTTGGAGCGGTCCAGCAGGGCAATGCTGCTCTCATGATGGGCGGGGATTTCCAGCACCTCCAGTTGGCGGCCGCCCAGGTCAAAGATATGGCCCTCACGCACGGTATGTACCTGGTAGTTGGGGAAGGGCTTTTTGTCAAAATCTGCCTGCATTTCGGGGTTAAAGGCTTTTTTCATGGTGG
Organism: Acutalibacter caecimuris; assembly: GCF_034335085.1. Taxonomy (NCBI): domain Bacteria; kingdom Bacillati; phylum Bacillota; class Clostridia; order Eubacteriales; family Acutalibacteraceae; genus Acutalibacter; species Acutalibacter caecimuris. The sequence goes on from NZ_JAWXXJ010000025.1 coordinate 9,156, forward strand.
CTTCGGCGCCGGGGCCGGCATAGGCCTCTTTCCACCAGGGGTTGCCGCCGGTATGGTCAAAATGACCGTGGGAATTGACTACGATGACGGGCTTTTTGGTGATACCCTCTACAAATTCCCGTAAATTGCCTACGCCATAGGCTGTATCGAACAGAAGGGCTTTTTCCTCGCCGATAACCAGATAGCAGTATACCCCGCCCATAAAGCTGATGGTCCAGGTGTTGGGGGCGGTCATCCATTTGCCGTACAGGAACCCGCGCTCTGTGATGTTTGCACTACGATACTCCATTTGTGATGCCTCGCTTTGTAAAAATTGATGAAAATAGGGGGGTGAAGAAAATTTCCCTAATAGGGTCTTGTCTATTATAGCAGGTTTTTCGGAGAAATCAAAGAGGTTTTGGGCTACTTTTTTAAAAAAATGGGAGGGAGATCCGGGGAGGGGAAGGGGGCGGGGTGTAAAGCGGCGGGCTTGTCAAAACCCCTGGAATACCGGTAGGTATCCAGGGGGTATTGGCCGGGTAATAGGGGGATATTGGCGGGATAGCAGGCAGATAGGAGGGCGGTATCCGCGGGGTATTGTGTGGTATTGCGGGGCTTTTTTGTTTGTGGGGTGTTTGTGGGGGCCGGGTGATAGGTGGGGGAAGGTGATGGGGAATGGACAGGAGAGAGGAAGGCGGGGAAGTGGGGGCGGGGTTAGCCGTGGGGGAAGGGGAAGGAGGGCCGGGTAATGAAGGTGTGGGAAGTTGAGGGGGGATTGGGTGGGAGAGAGGGGAAGTGGGTTGGGGGTGTTCGTGGGGAGAGGGGAGGGTGGGTGTGCGGGGAGGGTATGGGAAAACTGGGAGAAATGGTGTGCTTTTTGACATATGCCTTTTGGGCGGGGGAGGGGCGGAGGCGGTAGGGCAAAAAGCTAAAAGAATTGCCGGCAGGGCCTGATAAGTTTTAGAATGAAATTCGACAAGAGGTTTTAAGCCTCTGCCGAATTTCTTTTTTTATTGAAATAGCAGAGAAAAAGAGAGCGTGCAGAGTGTAGAAACTCTGACACGCTTATTTTTTACCATTAAGCAGAAAGGAGCGGGGACGGTGGCAAGGAAGTATAAAAGATTACGCTATGAGGACAGACGGACAATAGAAAAGATGCTTAAGGCTGGCGACAGCGTAGTAATGATTGCAGGAGCGCTGGGAGTGCATAGAGATACGATTTACAAGGAACTTAACCGCAGCGGCACAGACCAGCACACATATACAGCAGACGTAGCGCAGGCGACACTTTAAACCCAGAGGGGCAACGAAAGAGAGGTAAACAGTATGGCAGCAGTAATGATGCAGGCACACGGCACAGAAACAATGATAGTAAAGGACGGCAATAAGTATAGCGCAGATTTCAGATATAAAAATGTTGATTATGAGCAGGACGAGTATAACGGCAGATGCTATTTTCTTGATACGTCAAGAAGTTTTACCAGCCAAGTAGCCAGAGAGGGCGGCTTAGTGCGCAGGCGAATAAGCAGGGCTGCATATGAAGAGGCAAAGGCAGCAGCTATTAAGGTAGTTGAGCAGGCAGCGGCACTGGAAGAGGCGGCAAAAGGGACGCAGGAAGAGTGGGAAAAAGCGCTTGATTTGTTCGGGGAGTATCTGACGGGAGAGCAGGAAGAGCCGAAACGCCAGAAAGTGAGAGAGCCATACACAAGGGAAGAGTTAGAGGCTGTATATGACAGAAAGATAGAGGCAGAGGTTAGGCACTGGGGAGAGCATAGTTTCTGGGCGAACATGGCAAGGGAAGTGAAAGCAAAAAGGCTGGAAGAGTTTGACGCTGGCAAGGTAGTGGGCGTATACAGCAGCGAGTACCACGCAGACGGCATGGACTGGGCAGACAATTACTATAGCGACGGTACGACAGATAAGAGCTGTTACGGCTATTCAGATTGAAACGAAAGAGAGGTAAACACAATGGCACGCACAAGGGTAGTACCGACAGAGGGATTATTAAGCGATTTGGAGTATACCAGCGCGATAGTAAGCTACTCAAACGGGATAGACAGCACGGGGGCGCTGTACTGGGCGGTTAAGAATTTCCCAAAAGAAAAGATATATCTGCTTTATTGTGATACTGGCTGCGAGTATCCAGAAAACGTAGCACTGTTTTACAAGGTGGCGGCGTTCATGGGAGTTAAGCCCGTTCTGTTATCGGATACCAGAGGCTTTTTAGGGCTGCTGCTGAATGAGCGGCTTAAGTTTCCAGATATGAAAAACAGATGGTGTACGGCTTATCTGAAAACGGCGGTAACTGACAAATGGATACGGCAGCATAGGCAGCAGCTAGGCGCAAAGTGCTTATTTGTATCTGGGGAGCGCAGGGACGAAAGCACGGGGCGGGCAAAGCTGCCAGAACTGGAATATCACAGCACGACGCTTAAGACAAAGCGGGTAGCAGATTTTACGTGCCATTGGTACAGACCTTGCCTAGATTATGAAAAAGGCAAAATGTTTGAGCAGGGTAGGGAGCTTAAGCTAGAGCCGCACCCGTGCTATGAATACGTCGGTAGGTGTAGCTGTATGTTTTGTATGTTTATGCCAGAGTGCCACGCCGCAGAGAATATGAAGAGATACCCAGAAATGGCGGCAGAGTATGTACGGGCAGAAATGAAGATACAGCACACATGGAAAAAATGCGGGCTGCGAGCCTGCTTTATCACTTGATAAAAGTATTAGCTTTAGGACAAGACTACCCAAAAAGGAGTAAAAAAATATGCCATACGTTGAGAGGATTACAAGGGCGGGTAAAACGATAGAGATAGAGCGTTCTATACTGGAAGAGGGGGAAAAGAGGACACATTTATATTACTGCCACCCGTATAGCAGCTGGGAGCGTGGCACGAATGAGGTAACAAATAAAATGGTACGGCGCAAAGTGCCAAAGGGGACAAACTTTGACGACAAGACCGACGAGGAAATAGAGGAAATAGAGAGTTGGATAAACGGATACCCACGCAGGATACATGGCTACCGTTCTGCTGGGGAGCTTTTCACAGAAGAGCTGGAAAAGCTGGCTTAATATCAGATACAGCGGCTTTGAGAGGCTGGCAGCAGTGGCAGCCTTAAAACTGCGCCCATTCCAGCAAAAGGGAGTTTACAAGGCGGGCGCACTCTGGTATAGTGAGGGTAGCACATCTGCTGTATTTCATTCTGTATAGTTAAATTCTACAAAATACCCACTACCCAATTAGTAAATATGCCGAAAGTGAAAAATTGTTCAAAAAAAGGTTGAAATTTTTATTGCCGGCAGGGCCTTGCGGATTTAGGGCAAATATGGTAAAATAAGGGAAAATGAGGGAACTGTCAAAAGGCACACTTTAAGACAGTAGCAAGTTCACTTATTATGTTGAGGAGGCATTGTATGAAAAAACGACTGCTTGCCCTATTGCTGGCCCTGTGTATGTTGGCGTCTTTGCTGCCAACCGCTGCCTTGGCGGCCGGGCAGAACCGCTTTAACGACGTGAAGGACAACGACTGGTTTTATGACCCGGTCCAGTTTATGTACAGCAATGGGTACATGAGCGGCACCGGCGCCAACACCTTTTCGCCGGGCACCACCACCACCAGGGGGATGATGGTTACGGTGTTGTACCGCCTGGACGGCGAGCCGGCGGACATAGGCGACAAAAGTTTCAGCGACGTGACGTCCGGGTTCTTTGTGGACGCGGTAATCTGGGCGGCGTCCAACTTGATTGTTGTGGGCTATGAGGACGGGCGCTTTTTGCCCAACAACTCCATTACCAGGGAGCAGATGGCCCTGATCCTCTACCAGTACGCCAAACATAAGGGCTACGACACCTCGGCCTCGGCCAACCTGGACGTGTTCCCGGACGGGCACAAGACCAGCTCTTGGGCACGGGAGGCCTTGGCCTGGGCCAACGCCGAGGGCATCATCAACGGCAGCAAGGAGGGCGGCCGCACGCTGCTGAACCCCTCCGGCTGGGCTACCCGCGCCCAGTTGGCCACGGTGTTCTTTACCTTTGTGCAGAAAGTGATCCAGAACACCTGCTATGTCAACTTTATGCTGAATGCCCCGGATGACGGCACCCCCAGCGGCGGCATATGGGAGCAGCAACGGGTGGCCAAGGGCGATACCTGCGCCCGGCCAAGCCGGGACCCCGCTTTTGAGGGCTACGTATTTAAGGGCTGGTACAGCATAGACGGGCAACCCTTTGACTTTACCACGCCCATTACTGGCGATACCACGGTGGAGGCCCGCTGGGAGAAAGCGGACCCGGACAGCTATATGGTTACGTTTGACCTGAACTATGAGGGCGCGGGCAACCCCTATTTGGCCTTGGTGCAGCCCGGTGAGCCCGTTACCGCCCCCGCCCAGCCCAGCCGGGAAGGGTATAAGTTTTTGGGGTGGTTTACCAAGGTCCAAGGCGGCGAACAATATGTGTTCGACAAGGCTGTGCATGGGAACCTCACCCTGTATGCCCAGTGGGCGGAAACCGTTACCCATACGGTAAGTTTTGACCTGAATTACCCCGGCGCCGGGGTGTACAAGACCCTGGAGGTGGCGGAGGGCCAGACCTGCGCCGCGCCCAATGAGCCGGGGCGGAGGGATTATATCTTTGCCGGTTGGTACAGCGGTAAGGACGGGGGGGAGAAGTTCGACTTTAGCACCCCGATTACCGGGGACACCGCGCTGTTTGCCCACTGGGTGTATGACGGGGTCAACTATGCGAACCCGTACCAGCAGACCACGGACAGCCGCTGCCCGGTCACTTTGTACACCAACGACCCCCTGAAGACTTTTTCCATGATGGGCAAGCCCTATGCCCAGGGGATTACCTTTACGGCGAGCTCCTGGAGTGCCGCCAGCGAGGCCGCTTACAGCCTGGAGGGGCAGTATGAACTGATGACCTTTAAGCTGGGCTCTTTGGACAACCGGGGGACGGCCGGGTCTACTTTGTACATCTACGCGGACGGGGAACTGGTGGACACCATAAAACTGGCCTGGAATATGCCCACCTATTTCTACAGCCTGAACGTGAAGGGCGTGACGCAGCTACGGTTCTACCGGGAAACCGACGGCTATACCTATGGCTACGGCATGGCGGATACCATTTTGTATACGGCGGAGGATGTGGCCGCGGAGGGCCTGACGGTGCCGGACTCCCACAGCGCGGTGTATTGGGAGGACACCAACCTTTCTACACAGGAGCGGGCGCTGCCCTATCAGTACACCACGGACAGCCGCTGCCCGGTCACCCTGTACGACGGCGACCCGCTGAAGGGCTTTGCCATGATGGGGAACCTCTATACCCAGGGCATCACCTTTACGGCGAGTTCCTGGAGCGCCGGCAGCGAGGCAGCCTTTAACCTGGGCGGGGATTTTGAGCAGTTCTCGGCGGTGATTGGCCATATAGACAACCGGGGCGGCGCGGGCTCGACCCTGCACGTGTACGCGGACGGGCAACTGGTGGAGAGCCTGGAGCTGACGGAAACCATGTCCTGTGTGGCGTATTGCCTGAACGTGCGTGGCGTGAATCAGTTGCTGTTTGTACGGGAAACCAGTGGCTATACCTATGGCTACGGCATGGCGGACATTACCCTTTCCACCTCGCCCCTGGACACGCAGCCGTTGGAATCGGCCAAAACCGCGGTGCTGCGGAGCAACCTGGAGGGGACGGCGCAGATACTGCCCTACCAGTATACCACGGATAGCCGCTGCCCCGTTACCCTTTACACCGGCGACCCGAATAAGTCCTTTACCATGATGGGCCGGGCGTATACAGAAGGGTTTACCTTTACCGCCAACAGTTGGGGCGCGGACAGCCAGTGGCAGTTTAACCTGGGCGGCGCGTATACGCGGATGACCTTTACCGTGGGCCACCTGGACAACAGCGGGGACACCAACAATACCCTGTACATCTACGGGGACAAGGACAGCGAGGGCAACCCGGTGCTGCTGCAAACGGTGGAACTGGCCTTTAATGGGGCCAACCAGGAGATTACTTTGGACGTGAGCGGCGTGAATAACCTGCGCATGAGCCAGACGCCCCATGGGTACCGTTACGGCTACGGCATTGCCAACATTGCTTTACAGTAAGGGACGGGCATAGCCCGGAACCGCCCGCCAGCCTGTGGGTTGGGGGGCGGTTTTTTGTGGGGGTTGATGGTAGGGGGCCATCCGGGAGCAGGCCCCCTATGGGGTGCGCTGTGGCTATGGTGCCGCCCACGCTGCTTTACAGGTAGGGACGGGCATAGCTTGAAACCGCCCGCCAGCCTGTGGGTTGGGGGGCGGTTTTTTGTGGGGTTGATGGTAGGGGGCCATCCGGGAGCAGGCCCCCTATGGGGTGCGCTGTGGCTATGGTGCCGCCCACGCTGCTTTACAGGTAGGGACGGGCATAGCTTGAAACCGCCCTCCAGCCTGCGGGTTGGGGGGCGGTTTTTTTGTGGGGTTATGTTTGGGCGGGGGTGGGCTCGTTCTGGTAGTACTGGGCCTGGGCCTCCCAGAGGGACTGGTAGGGGCCGGGGGTTTCTACCAGCCGGCTGTGGGGGCCCTGCTGTACCACCCGGCCGCCTTGGAACACCAGGATATCGTCGCAGAACCGGCAGGAGGACAGGCGGTGGCTGATGTAGACGGCGGTTTTATCCTCCACGATGTCATTGAACCGGGTGTATACCTCGGCCTCGGCCTCCGGGTCCAGGGCGGCGGTGGGTTCGTCCAGCACGATAAAGGGCGCATCTTGGTAGAGCACCCGTGCCAGGGCGATCTTCTGGGCCTCGCCGCCGGACACCTCCACGCCGTCATCCTCAAATTCCCGGTATAGGCAGGTGTCCAGGCCCTGGGGCAGTTCGGCAAGGCGGGCGCCGAAACCGGCTTTTAGCAGGCATTCTTTGGCCCTGCGGCGGTCGTAGTGCTCGGAGGCGGCCACGTTCTGCCCCAGGGGCTGGGCCAGCAGCTTGAAGTCTTGAAACACCACGGAGAACAGGGACAGGTAGTTATCGTAGCGGTATTTGCGGATATCAATGCCGTTGAGGAGGATCTCGCCCTGGGTGGGGTCATAGAGGCGGCAGAGCAGCTTGATAAAGGTGGTTTTGCCGGAGCCGTTTTCCCCCACCACCGCCAGCCGGGCGCCTACGGGGAACTTCATGGATACGTGGCGCAGGGCCCAGGTACTGGTGCCGGGGTAGCGGAAGGACACGTCCCGGAACTCGATCTGGTAGTTGCGGTCGGCGCGTTTTTCGGTGGTCAGGCTGCCCTGGTACATCCGGTTGGGGATATCCAGAAAGGCAAAGGTGGACTGGAGGAAACCGGCGTTGGTCCGCAAGGCGCCCAGCACCTCTAACAGGCGGGTAAGCCCCTGGGCCAGCCCGGCCAGCGCGCCGGCATACTGGGTGACGGAGCCCACCCCAAAGGCCCCGCCCAGGGCCTTTAACCCGGCGAACAGGTAGATGGCGCCCACAAAGACCTGGGACACGGCCCCGGAACCGGCCCGGCAGGCACCCATGGGCCCTTTGGCTGCTTTGCCGATGGAGGATTTGGGGCCGAAGGAGTACTCGCCCTCCATATCCTCCCGCGCTTTGGACTCCAGGAACCGGTCCTGGGCATAGGTGCGGATGTCTGTGCCCCGGTGGCGCTCCCGCATACCGATGAAGTAGAGGAAGGTGAACAGGCGGTTCCCCTGGGTGCCGTCATAGCGGGCCCAGTAGCCCTGGGCCCGGTTGGACAGGGCCCCGGACAGCAGCACGGACAGCAGCAACAGCGCCGCCATGCCTGCCAGGCAGAGGGGGTGGTTGAGCCAGCCCAAGGGGCTGCCCGGAGGCACCGGCAGGGTGAAAAGGCTGACGGACAGGGCCACCGCGCCCAGAATGCGGCACAGGGCCCCTACGGCATCGGAGAGGAGGGTGTACAGCTTGGGCAGGCCCCAGCCGCTCCAGTTGCGGTCCTGCTGGATTTTGGTGAGCAGGGCTTGGGTTTTGGGGTCGTCTACGTCCTGGAAGTCCATGGCCAGGAGTTTTTCAAAAAACAGGCGGTTCCAGGTGGGGGTCTGGTGGCTGTGGGCCATGGTTTCGTCCCAGCAGCGGGCGGCCGCCTGTAGGGCGCCCATGCCCGCTGCAGAGGCCAGCAGGGCCAGGAGCATGGCCCAGACCTGCCCGGCATCCCCGCCGCCGGCAAGGGCGTTTACCAGCCGGGCCGTGAAGTACAGGGGCAGGTAGGGGGAGAGGGCATCGACTGTTTGCCGTAGGGCGGCGGAAAGGAGGAGCATGGGCTCGGCCCTCCACCAGATGGCGAAACCCCGGCGGCTGTAGGATAGGGCCTGCCAGAAAGACAGGCGCGGGTTTTGTGTGTCAGGCATCTTCCATAGCCCCTTCCTGATAATATTTGCTTTGGATGTGGAACAGGTAGGCGTACCGCCCGCCGGCTTTGAGTAGCTCTTCGTGGGTGCCTTCTTCGGCGATACCGCCGTTTTCGATAAGCAGCACCCGGTCGCAGAAACGGGTGGAGGCCAGCCGGTGGGAGATGTATACGCTGGTGCGGTCCCCGGTGAGGGTGTTGTACTTTTGGTACAGGTCGCTTTCGGCGATGGGGTCCAGGGCGGCGGTGGGCTCGTCCAGCACCACCACCGGGGCGTTTTTATAGAGCGCCCGGGCCAGCATCAGCCGCTGTAGCTGCCCGCCGGAGAGGTCTACGCCGTCCAGGTATACCTCCCGGCCCAGATGGGTGTCCTCTTTTTGGGGGAGCTCCCGGATTTTTCCGGCGACGCCGGCCCGCTCCAGGCAGTCCCACATCCGGGGGAGGTCTACGGTGGTGGACTGGGCTACGTTCTCGGCTATAGTGCCCGCCATGATGGAGAACTGCTGGAACACGGCGGAGAAGTGCCGGTAGTAGTCCCGCCGGTCAAACTGGCGGATATCGGCGCCATCTAGCAGCACCTGGCCTTCGGTGGGGTCGTACAGGCCGCACAGCAGCTTGATGAGGGTGGTTTTGCCCGCGCCGTTATGCCCTACGACCGCCAGTTTTTCCCCGGGGCGGATGGTGAGGTTGACGTGGGAGAGGGTATCTTCCCCGGCGCCGGGGTAGCGGAAGGACACGTCCCGCAACTCCAGCCGGTACAGGTGGCCCGCTTGGACCGGCAGGGGCTTGCCGCCGGCGAAACGGAAGGGCTCGGACGTTTCCAGAAAGCTGCGCAGGGTGGACAGGTCCAGGCTTTGCCGGTGCAACTCGCCCAGGCCGGTGAAAAGGCCGGCCACCCACTGGGTAAAGCCGCTGACGGCGGTGAAATAGAGGACGAATTGGGCGGCGGTCAGGCGGCCCTCCAGGGCCATGGCGATGAGCAGGCCATAGGCCACGCCGTTGCGCAGCAGGGCCAGGGTAACATCCAGCAGGCCGGCCCATAACTCGTGGCGGCAGGCGCGGGCGTAGAAACTTTGGTAGAGGCGGATGTACTTCTCGTACAGCTCCGTCAGCCAGGGGCCGATGCCGAAAATGCGGATATCCTTGGCCAGCTTGATATCCTGGCTACGGGAAAACATATACTGGGATTTATGCTCCAGGGCGGATTCCTCCTCCCGGTGGCGGTAGCGCCAGGCGCGGATGTGCTCGCCGGCAAAATACCCGGCAGCGGACAGGCTCACGCACAGCAGCGCCAGCCAGGGCCCGACCCGGATGAGCAGCAGCAGGTAGAGGAGGAAACAGGCGGCATGGGTAAGCAACTCTACCAGGGTGGTCCAGATATGCTCGCCGGCGCTGCTGTTGTCGCCCAAGCTATGGGCGGCTTTTTCCGTCAGCTTAAGGTAGCCCGGATCCTCGGTATGGGGGTAGGCGGTGCGGCAGAAGGCCATGTGCACGTCCAGGCCCAGTTCGCTGCGCAGGTGGATGCGCCCAAAGATGGCGTTGGCCTCCAGATAGCCCCGCAGGGTGCGCACGCCTACCATGCCGGCGGTGAACCACAGGATTAGGGAGGCCAGGCGGCCGGGGCCCGCGCCCTGCCCGATGGTATCCAGGATGGCGGGCACCACGAACAGCTCCAGCAGGCTGGCCGCCGTGCCGCAGAGGATGAGGCCCACACAGATGGCCAGGACGCTTTTGCAGCCCCGCCAGGCCCGGCGGATCATAAAGGCGCAGTTGGACGCCATATGGTAGGCGGGCTTTTGTGTTTTTTCTTTTGCGTTTTCCATATTCTTCACCTCGTGCTTAACTATATCACAAAAACCCCCGGCTGTGTGGGCCGGGGGCTGAATGGTTGCGGTGGGGGGCTGAACGGTCAGGGGGATGGCGGGGCGGCTGGCTGGGGGAGCAGGATCTCGGTGGTAAACGCGCCGTCCTCGCTGTTGCGGGAAAGGTAGCCCCCCAGCCGCCCCACAATGGCATCCATGCGGCAAAGGCCAAAGCCGTGGCCCGCCCCCTTGGTGGAGCGGAACCTGCCTTGCAGTTTGGGGCGCTTGCCGCAGGCGGTGAAATTGGTGAAGGAGATGTAGAGCTGCGGGCCTTTCATGTCAATATACACCCGGATGAGCCGCTGCCCTTCCGGCAGGGCCAGGCTGGCTTCCATGGCGTTGTCGAACAGGTTGCCCAGAATGACGCACAGGTCCAAGGGGGAGAGGCGCAGGCTGACCGGGATGTTGGCGTCCGCCTGGACCGGGATGCCCCTGGCACGGGCCAGGGAGATTTTGCTGTTTAAAATGGCGTCTGCCATGGGGTTGCCGGTTTTTACCACGGTGTCTACGGTGGCGAGGTCGGTTTCCAGGCCGTCCAGGTAGGCGGTGAGGGCGGCCCAGTCCCCTTTGCCGGCGTGGGCCTTCATCACCTGGATATGGTTGTGGTAATCGTGCCGCCAACCCCGCATTTGGCGGTACATATTTTCCACCTCGGCATAGTGGATTTCCGTCAGCTCCCGCTGGTAGGCGGCAAGGCGTTTGTCCATGAGTTTGGAAAACAGGGGCATAGGGCATCCTCCTTACATCCGGTCAATGATGGCCCGGTTCAGCTTTTCGTACTGCCTGCGGGGCAGGGGGATGCGCTCGCCGGTGGCCAGTTCTACTTCGGTACGGCTTACCCGGCGGATGCAGGACAGGTTGAGGATGTACGAGCGCCCGACCCGGAAAAAGCGCTCGTCCAGCGCCTGGGCCAGTTCCCCCAAGGGGCGCTTGACCTGGTAGTCTTGCTGGGCGTGCACCGTCACATAGTTGTGGGACACCTCTAACCAGCGGATTTTGCCAAAAGGCAGGCGCACCGTTTCCTGGGGCAGCTCCAGGGTGAGGGTGGGCTCGTTTTGCTTGAGCCGGCTGACGGCCCGGCTGAGCACCTGGAAGAACTTGCCTTCCTCCACCGGCTTGACCAGGTAGTGGAGGGCGGCGACCTCGTAGCCCTCGGCGATGTAGTCCGTATAGCCGGTGATGAAGAGGATCTGGATATCCTCATTGGCCTGACGGACTTTTTTGGCCAGGGTGACACCGTCCATGCCGGACATCTCGATATCCAGCAGGAGCAGGTCAAAGTCCGCGTTCTCCTCGTAGCGGAAGAGGAAGGCCTCGGCGGAGGGGAACTGCTCGGTTTCCAGCAGCACCCCGGCGCGGGCGGCCCAGCGGGAGGCCAGGGAACGGATATGGCCGGCGGCGGCCGGGTCGTCGTCACAGATGGCAAAACGGTACGGCACGGATGGATCCCTCCTTGGGGGCAGGATGGTGGGGGCCGGCGTTCCGGCCGGCGGGGGGCTAGACCGTACGCAACTCGTAGAAAACCAGGTATTCGCTGCCGGTGGGCTCTTTTTGCAAATTGCAGGTTTGGGCGAAACTCCACTCTAAAAGCAGGCTGTGGCCCTCGATAAGCTGGCTGCGGAAAGCCTGCCGGATTTTGGGGACGTTTTCCAGGATCTTGGCGATCTCAGGGGCGGTGAGGAACCGGCTATTGCCGTGGAAGGCGGTTTGGCCGTCTTGTATCTCGATGGTCACTTCCCGGTCGGAAAGGGACACGAGGTTCCACAGGTCGGCCTTTACCGCCTCGATGATGACCTTTTGGCCCCTTACCTCCAGCGTGCCGCTTTTATTGGCCAGGAAATAGGGGTAGTAGACCACGATGCCGTTTTGTGCCAGGGAGCGCAGGAGCCCGGTGGCAAACAGCGTGGCCTCGCCGGCGGTGACCCCGACTTTCCGGGGGAGGTTCAGGTCGTCGCCCTTATATACGGCGCTGCGGACCGTCCAGAGGAGGCCGGCGTCCAGGGTTTCGGCGCCGGTGTATGCTTTCCAGGGGACGGTGGGTAGATTCAAATCATTTAGCTCAAAGAACCCCATCAATTTGTTCATCCAAATTCTCCTAAATCCCGATGATCTTGTTCTTGGAAAATTTTTCGTACTGGGAAATGGCGTAGGAGTCCATCATGCCGGCAATGTAGTCGCAGACAAGCCGCTTTTGCAGGCTTTCTTGGTCGCAGCCGGCTAAATCCGGGTACTGCCGCAACAACTCGCCCACACGGTACTCAGGGGGGAGGTACTTGGCGTCTTGGAGATAGAAACCCGCCAAAAAACGGAGGACGGTTTTTCCCTCGTTTTCATAGTGGTAGACGGCGTCATTGCGGTTGACGCAACGGAAAACCACCTTTTTCAGGCCGTGGATCAGCTCCGCGTACTGGACAAAGCCCAACTCTTTGCCTTGGGTGGTCCGGGTCTTTTCGGCCATGGACGCGGTTACGGGGACAAGGTCAATGTCGTTCAGGGCCAGGTTGATGATCCGGGAAACCAATTCTTGCCGGAACAGCTTGGAGAACTGGGCGGAGCCGATGGAGGTGCCGTAGCCGGACAGGGCGCGGGCCTCCGCCACGATCTCCTTCAGCTTGAGGAAGTTATCGCTGTCCCCGTAGGCGGCGCAGTACTCGTGGAGGATCTCGTCTATGGTGTAGGCCTTGATCCGCAAGCCGTCTTCCAGGTCATGGGCGGCATAGGCGATCTCGTCGGCGATGTCGACGATCTGCACATCCAGGGTGCGTACCTGCACCTGGTTCTCCTGCACCCATGCGGACAGGAGGGCATAGTCGGCATCGTAAATGAACTTTTGCCCTGCGTGGTCTTGCCGGAACTTTTCCGGGTCAAAGGTACAAAAGTATTTGGTGACCCCCAAAAGGGTGCGGTAGGTAAGGTTTAACCCCTGGAAGTTTGGGCGTTTACGCTCGATGGAGGTGAGGATGCGCAGGGTTTGGGCGTTGCCTTCAAAACCGCCCACATCCAGGAACAGGTCATGGAGGCAGGCCTCGCCCGCATGGCCAAAGGGCGGGTTCCCCAGATCATGGGCCAGGGCGCAGCACTCCACCACGTACAGTTCGGAGGCGTCATACTGGATCATTTCCGCGATGGAGCGGGAGATCTGGGCCACCTCCAGGCTGTGGGTGAGGCGGTTGCGGAAAAACTGGTCATTCTGGATGCCCAAAAGCTGCATTTTCCCCTGTAGCCGGCGGAACGCGGAAGAGTACATGACCCGCGCGTAATCCCGCTGGTACAGGCCGTTGGCCCGGTGGCGTTGGGGCTCGGTATAGTAACGGGACTCCATTGCCTCGGATTTCAATGGGTTCAGGTAATTCCTTTTTATGGCACCGGCATTTTTAACGAGCCTGATTTCTTCGGAAACCATTATATCCCTCCAGAAAATTGTTCTCAATTATAGTGTAGCTATAAGCCGCTTTGCGCCTTGCAAGTTTTGGCCCTACTGAAATATCCTTATGATATTTATAGTATAGCTGCAAGCCGCGTTGCGCCTTGCTAAATCGCCAAGGCGATTTGTAAACTTGCTTTGCAAGTTTTGGCCCTACTGAAATATCCTTATGATATTATAGTATAGCTGCAAGCCGCGTTGCGCCTTGCTAAATCGCCAAGGCGATTTGCAAACTTGCCCCGCAAGTTTTGGCTCTACTGAAATATCCTGCGGATATTATAGCATAGTTCCATGGGCTTGTCAAAAAGGGGGGACGGGGGTAAGGGCAGGGGCGGGACGCGGCAGCCGCCATGGCTTTGCGTCCCGCCCCTGTGTATTGGGCGCCTTTTATTTTAGGTATTTCCTTAATTTGCGGGCCACGGCCTGGGTGTCGATGGGCTTGGCCAGATGGTCGTTCATGCCAGAGGCCAGGCACTTTTGTATGTCCTCGGAAAAGGCGTCGGCGGTCATGGCGATGATGGGGAGGCCCGCGTCCGGGCGGTCCAGCTTGCGGATGGCCTCGGTGGTTTCGTGGCCGTCCATGACCGGCATACGCACGTCCATCAGGATCGCGTCATAATATCCGGCAGGGGAGGCTTGGAACTTGGCCAGGCAGGCCTGGCCGTTTTCTACCCAGTCCAGCTCCATTTCCAGGGGGGAGAGGAGCTCCCGGGCGACCTCCCAGTTGAGCTCGTTGTCCTCTGCCAGGAGGATGTGTTTCCCGCAGAGTATCTGGTCGGCGGGCTTTTCGGCGCAGGCGGTTTCTTCTGTGGAGGTGCCGGCAAAGGCTTGCAGCGCGTCCAGCAGGGAGGAGCGGAACAGGGGTTTGGAAACGAAACCGGCAACCCCGGCGCTGCGGGCCTCCTCTTCGACGCCGCTCCAATCGCAGGAGGCGAGCAGCAGGGCCGGGCCGGTTTCCCCGCAGCGCCGGCGGATGGCCTGGGCGGCCTCCAGGGCGCTTAGGCCGGGCAGGCCCCCGCCCAGCAGGACCAACTGGCAGGGGCTACCCCCAGTGAGCCGGTCGATGGCCTCCTCGGCGCTGAGGCACCAGCCGGCGCGAAGGCCCAGGGACTGCAAGGTGCGGGCGGTGTTGGTACACAGCCGCTCGTCCCCGTCGACAACCAGGATGTTCCAGTTGGGGAGGCGCGGACCGGCCGGCTGCCCGGCCCCTTTTGCCAGGTCCACCACCACATGGAACTCGCTGCCCTTGCCCTGCTGGCTGCGGACGGAAATGGAACCGCCCATGGTGTCTACAATACACTTGGTAATGGCCATGCCCAGCCCGGAGCCCTCTGTTTTTTGTACCCGGGTGTTGTCCTCCCGGCTGAAGGACTCAAAGATCACTTTCTGGTATTCATCTGACATACCGATGCCCGTATCGCTTACCAGGAAATGGGTGCGCACGCAGGAGGTGTCCTCCGGCAGGGCCTCCTGGTAGACGGTTACCTGGACAAAGCCGCCCTCCGGCGTGAACTTGACGGCATTGCCCAGCAGGTTGATGAGCACCTGGTTCAGCCGTACGCTGTCGCAGCAGACCTCTTCCGAAAGGATCTCGTAGGCGGCCGCGTGGAAGTGCTGGCGTTTTGCCTTGACCTGGGGCTGGATGATGTTGACGATGCTCTCCATGATCTCCCTTAAGGAGATGGGCTCGATGTTCAGCGTCATTTTGCCGCTTTCGATTTTGGAGATATCCAGCACGTCGTTGATCAGGCCCAGCAGATGTTTACTGGACAGGGAGATTTTGCGTAAGTAATCCTCCACCTGTTCCGGGTTGTGGGTGTTGTTGGCGGCCAGGGAAGTCATACCGAGGATGGCGTTCATGGGGGTGCGGATGTCGTGGCTCATGCTGGAGAGGAACTCCTGCTTGGCGGCATTGGCCTGCTCCGCCTCTTTGCGGGCGGCATCCATTTCGATGTTCATGCGTTTTAACTCGGCCACCTGGTCCCTGAATACCCGGAAATAGCGGAAGAACAGGTAGAGGAGCATGGCGATGACCACAAAAGAGGTGAAGTACACCAGGGCGATCCACTGGCTGCTCATGCCGGAAATGGCCTGGTCCAGCCGGTCGAAGGGCAGGACCGTGACCAGGTACCAGTCGCAGTAGGGGAGGTTGGTACAATACAGGTGGCGGCGGACCCCGCCGCTTTGTATGAGGGCCGAATAGTCGGCGCCGGCCTCCATAGCGGCGGCCATTTCGGCGACATAGGGGGCGGCTTCCTCGTCCTCGCCAATAAAAAGCTGATAGAGCCGGTCAAAATAGTTTTCCTGGGAACCTTCTGAGGAACTGTCCTCGTTGCCCACCACATAGCTGCCGTCCTGGCGGATGACAAAGGAATAACTTAGGGAGCTGTCGGAATCGAGGAAGAGGACCTGGCTCATGTATTTTGTGGAGAGCCCGACCACGATGGCGAGGCTTTCGTTGCCGCCGGCCATGGGGTAGGCGCAGGGGACGCCGAACAGGATGACGCCCTCGCCGTTGCTGTCAACGGCAGAGGCCGCTTTGCGCTCGCCGTTTTTCAGGCTCTCCAAAAAGGGCCCGGGATGGTTGAGGGTGACAGGGCCGCCATAGATCATTTCGATCTCGCCGTCAGTGGAATAGAGGGCGGCGCAGGAAAAGTGCCGGGCCGCCGCGCCGTATTCGATTTCCTCTTTGGAGCCGTAGCCGGCGGCGTCTTCGCCGGACGCAATATAGGCGATGGATTCCGCCATGGTCAGGCGGAGTTCAATGATGGTTGCAAAGTGCAAGGACACCTGCTCGTTCATCCCATGCATATAAGCCGTGCCGACATCCTCGATGGTGCTTTCGCCCGTTTTGTGGATGGACCACCCGAGGAAGGAAAACACGACAATAGTCAGGCAGATGATGACCGCTATGCTGATTTTTAATGAACGCGGTAAAGCGTTGTTGATCATATTTTTCCCTCTCTACAGTTTTTCGTAATGGGGCCGCCTGTGCGCGGCCCGGCCCACAGGTTAACCGCGCCTTAACCGGCTGATGGCCTGGAACATTTTGCGGGTGTCCACAGGCTTTGCCAAATGCTCGTTCATCCCGGCATCCTTTGCCATTACCACGTCCTCGTCAAAAGCATTGGCAGACAGCGCTATAATGGGGACATCCCCTGCGTCCGAGCGGTTTAGGCTGCGGATGACCCGCGCCGCCTCGTACCCGCTCATGACCGGCATCATCAGGTCCATGAGGATGCAGTCAAATGTCCCAGGGGCGGAGGCCGCGAAGGTATCGACGGCGGCCTTCCCGTTGCCAGCGCTTACCACTTCGGCGCCGGCTTTCTTTAGAATATACTCAACGATCTCACAGTTGATCTCGTTGTCCTCCACCAGAAGGACGCGCATACCGGTAATATTGTCCGGCACCTGCCAATCCTCCGCAGGGGGCGGCCCGGCCCAGGTTTCGTCTGACCGGATGGGCAGGGTGATTTGGACCACGCTGCCCTTGCCCACCTGGCTGCCGATCTCCACGGAACCGTGCATTTGGTCCACCAGCTTTTTGACGATGGACATACCCAGCCCTACGCCGCTGTAGTCGGTCCTGGCGCCCTGGTGCTCTTGGGTGAAGGGCTCGAAGATATGGGGCTGAAAATCTTCCCCAATGCCGATGCCGGTATCATCCACCACAAAACGGCAGGTTACGGCCCCGTCCTGACAGGAGAGCTCCTCTGCCCGGACAAACACGGAACCATGGGGGCGGTTATACTTCAGCGCGTTGTCGATGACGTTCATCAGGATCTGCTTGAGGTGCAGGGCGTTGCCGATGACCCGGTTATGGGGCAGGGCGGGGGTTTCCAGCTTGAGGCGGACGCCCAGTTCTTCTGCCTGGGGGGACAGGATGGTGATACAGTCTTTCAATATATCGTGCAGGTCAAAGGGCTCTTCCACGGCCGCAGGGCTGCCGCTTTCCAGCTTGCTGACCTGTAGGACATCGTTTACCAGGGAGAGCAGGTGCTCGGTGGACACGCGGATTTTCCGCCGGCATTCCTTTTGGCGCGCCGGGTCATCCGGGCTTTTTTCCAGGATGGCCAGCATACCCAGAATGCCGTTGATGGGCGTGCGCAGGTCGTGGGACATATGGGAGAGGAATTCGCTTTTGGCCGAGTTGGCATGCCTGACCCGCTCCAGAAGTTCCATGATGGATTGCTCCTGCTTTTTCCGGGTGACCATGGTTTCCGTAATATCCTGATGGTAGCCGTTGAGGCAGGCGCCGGGTTTTTGGAAGGTTTTATCCGGCACGCCGCCGCAGCGGACGTAGATTTTGCCCAAGGTGGGGTGGTTCCAGGGGTAGATCACCTCGGAGCGCCCGGTTTCCAGAATCTCCCGGACGGTTTCCTGCACCATGCCCACATAGTCCGGCTCGACGTTTTTGAACCAGTGCCGGTAGCAGTCCTCCGGCGAGATGCTGTCCGGCACGCCCAGAAGGATCCGCATGGTGCGGTCTGCGTACATTTTGGGCGGGCAGCCCTCTTCCAGCTCGATGGTCCAGATGCCGGTACGGGCACCCTCCAGGATATCTTCCAGGCTCTGCCGGGCCTCCAGCCGGTATTTTTCCTCCTGGTCCACCACGGCGTTTACATCCCGCAGTGCGAAAATGGCGCAATTGTCTTTGCGGGTATTCCCGGTGGCGGAAAAATGCATTTCCAGATGCTTGAGCCCGGAGGGGCTTTCCTGTACCTGATAGCGGAAGGAAAGCTTTTTCTTTGCCCGCAGTTGAGCCAGCACATAGTCCTTTTTCGTCACGGCGCGAAACCGTTCCTGGTCCTGGGGGGCTACGTAGCGGGCAATATAGTGTTCCATGGCGGTCTGGTAGCCGTTCCTAAAATGGGCGGCCCAGTCCATCCCCGTGCGCTGGCCGCTGCGGTAGACCTCGCATTCGCCGGTGTCGAAATTTACCTGGTAGATGCACAGGTAGTCCACGCTAAGGGCATGGAGCACGTTATAACTCTGTTTTTGGAGCGCCCGGAACAGGTTGCGCCGCTTGAGGGAGGACACGATGAAGTGCGCCGCTGTTTGGAGTATATTGGACGCGTATTCCAGGGACTTGACAGGGGGATTGTCTACCCCGTAGAAACCGATGGCTTTTTTGCCGTCGTACAGGGGAACCACCACAAGGGAGTGGATGCCCTGCCGTTTTAGGTTATGGTACTGGAGGGGGTCGGTTTCCCGGATATCCTCCAGATGCTCGATGACGATATGTTTGCCGATGCTGAAATTCCGGTACCAACTGGCGCATACCGCGGAAGGGACGTTTTGCAGGTTGTCTTTTTCCGGCGCCACGCCTTCGGCCGCCCACTCGTAGGTGTTGTCGTCGCAGCCGGACTCGTTCTGCTCGAATATGTAGGTGCGGTCCCCGCTTAGCGCTTTGCCCAGGTGTTCCAGCAGCACGGCCAGGGACTGGTCCGGGGTGTCCTCCATCAAAGCGACGCGGAGGGCCTCATTGATGATGGCCTCCAGGTTCTGCACGCTTTGCACATCACTATGCTGCTTATGGGTTTCATCCAGCGGGACGCCGCCCCCGGCACCTTTATAATCCATCCGTCCGTCCTCCCAATTAATATGCTTTCCGGCCGTAACAGCCTGTAGCGGAGCCAAGAGTCTGTTTTAAAACGCCGAAACGCCGTCTATTTTGCCCCAAAACGGTGCTTTCCGTGTCAAAAATCCTCGAAAGGCAGCAAGCCTTTCTGGCGGCAAGCCTTTCTGGCGGTTTTTCCTTGAAAGCCCTCGTTTTTTGGACAAAAATCCGGCATTTCTCCGGTTTTAAAACAGACTCTAGCGTGGAGGGCCATTTTACCAGAAAGCACGATGATGTTTTGCTGTATCCCTGCATCCTGGCGACAAAGCCAGGCAATCACTGTAATAATACCATGTAGGCCCAAGCGTGTCAATGAAAAAAGTCGTAGAAAAAATTGCATACTGGGCGCGAAAAAAAAGCACTTCCCATAATAAGGAAACTGTGCTATACTGGGTGGGAAAGTCCATCGCCTGCTGGTACGGCGCGGTATGAAGCAGCCGGACGGAGGGCTCGTGTGGCTTTTATTCTGTCTATAGGACAAAAAATATGCAGAAAAGGAGCAAGAAGGACGTGAAGGGTACGAAAGTGGACTCCCGTGGCAACCGGGGGATGAAACGGAGCTTAAACAGGCGGATATTGCGGAACACCATGCTCAATATCCTGACTTTGGTGGTTATATGCTGTATCATTATGGCCATGTCCTTGCAGTCGCTGGCCAACAGCATCTTGCTGGACAGCTTGCAGCCCATGGCCCGGCAGTCGGCCAAGACGGTGGAGAGCAACATCCATATGCTGGCTGACCGGATGATGACGATTGCCGGCGACCCCCGGCTGGGCGGAGCCACCCCTTTGGATACTGCGGCGGCCCTGGAAAACCGCGGGGCGGTACTGGAGGAAGCGGCGGAGATCTATGAGCTTTATACGATCGCCCTCTATGGCCTGGACGGGCGGCTGGTACAGGGGACCGGCAACGCGCCGGAAAACCTGGACAGCAGATTTTTTGCCCTTTTAAAGGAAACGGACAATTTGACCATCGACTCCAGCACGATCTTCCAGGGCAAACTGGGGATAACCATTGGGATGCCGGTGAAGGCGGAGGGGGAAACCGCCCTTTATGTGATGGGCGTATATAAATATGACCTGCTCAACGATGTGATCAGCAGCATTAATTTGGGCAGGAGCGGTATGGCCTATATGGTCGACCAGAACGGGGTGGTTACAGGCCACCCGGACCAGTCCCTTGCCCTGGGCCAAAGCACCCTGGTAGAGCTGAGCGGCGGCAACGGGGACGCGGTGGAGCGGGTTACTACCGGGGAAACCGGGGCGGTGGAGTTCCCCATAAACGGGGAACAGATGCTGGTGGCCTTTTCTCCCATCCGAGGTACCCAGTGGTCGCTGGTCATCCAGATACCCAAGGCGGACTACGGCCACATTATCAACGGGGCCATGCTCCTGTCGGTTTTGGCGACCCTGGTGGGCCTGGTCATCTCCGTGCTGCTGATCTTGCGGTTTGCCCGTTCGATCTCCCGGCCGGTGAAGCAGGTGACGGGCCGGATGGTGGCCCTTTCTGACGGGGACTTGCACACGGAGGTGCTGGCGGTCAGCACAGGGGATGAACTGGAGGTTATGACGCAGACCCTGGACACCACGCTGGAAAGCCTGAACCGGTACATATCCGATATCCAGCAGGTGCTGACCCATGTGGCGGAGGGCGACCTGCGTACCGGGCCCCAGGTGGAGTATGAAGGCGATTTCGCGTTGATTCGCGGCAGCCTGTGTACCATTACGGAGTCTATGAATGAAACGCTTTTGGGGTTCCGCGCGGCCGCGGACCGGCTGACCGCTATGGCGGAGCGGCTGAGCGGGCAATCGGTGCAACTGCACCAGGCCTCTTTGGAACAGAATGAATCTACCGAGGAACTGGTGCAGGAGGTGGCCAACGTGAAGGAGCGGCTGGCCGGGGTGACGGAAAGCAGCGGCCAGACCAGGGCCCAGACGGAGGAGATCACCCGGCGGATAGAAAGCGCCAACCGGCAGATGGCCGCCTTGTCATCGGCAATGGATGACATCAGCGCCAACGCGCAGCAGATAACGAAAACCGCCAAGGATATTGAGGATATTGCGTTCCAGACCAACATCCTGTCCTTGAACGCCTCGGTGGAGGCGGCCCGGGCGGGGGAGGCCGGGAAGGGCTTTGCCGTTGTAGCCAACGAGGTGAAACAACTGGCGAATAAAAGCGCGGAGGCTGCCCAAAGCGCTACCCAGATGGTGGACAACACCAAGGCGATTATACAGACGGGCGTGGAACTGACAGCGGACACTGCCGGCTCTTTGCAGGCGATTTCCGACGTTTCCACCGAGATCAGCCGGATATCGGACCAGTTGGCGGCGGCCGTGCAGGGGCAGGAAAGCGCGCTGGCCACGATGGAGGAGAGGATCGCGGCGATATCGGGCATTGCGGACCGCAACCTGCAAAACGCGGGGGAAACGGAGCAGTCCAGCGGTTCGCTGGCCAAAGAGGCGGAGTCGCTACAATCCCAGGTACAAAAATTTATTTTGAAGGAGAAGGACAAGGGATGAAACGGATCATGGTTATGGTGGTAAGCCTGCTGCTGGTACTGTGGCTGCCGGCCTGCGGGGACCAGGCAGGGCTTAAGGACGGGTATTATACCGCCCAGGCATCCGAATTCAGCCATGGCTGGAAGGAATACATCACCATTTTGGTGAAGGGGGGGAACATCCTCTCGGTAGAGTATAATGCGGAGAATGCCAGCGGGTTTATCAAGAGCTGGGATAACGCGTATATGCAGAATATGCTCCACTCTAATGGCACCTACCCCAATGAATACACCCGCTATTATGCCAACCAGCTTTTGGATGGGCAAGGCGAAGGGGGCATTGACGCGATTACAGGGGCGTCCTCTTCCCACAAGTCTTTCCAGATACTGGCGCAGGCGGTGCTGGAACAGGCACGCCGGGGGGATTCCAGCATTGCGATTGTGGACACGGGGCATTAAGGGTTTCAGGAGGGGCACCGCTTGAGACGGGTGAAAGGGAGCCCGGCGGGCTATATAGCTGGGGCGGAAAGTTGCCAAAAGCGGCTGCACGGGGATCGTCTGGATCACGCGGAGTAGGCGAGGCTTGGGCAAGGGATTTGCCTAGACTATCTTTAATATTTAATTTTAGAAAAGGCAGGGCCCGCCGGGGGATCACAGGCGGGCCCTACCTTTTTTGGGGGGCAAGCTTTTATAGGGGATGGTTTTTGGGAGTGTCTAAAGTGGAGAGTTTAAAAGTGAGGTTCCAGCAGGCAAATGGTAAAAGTTTCGTCGCCTCACCTGCCGGTTCGGTCGGCTCGTGACGGCCACCCCCGGTGGCCCTCGCCCTTTTCAAGGGTTGTGGGGTTCTTAGGGGGCGACAATCGCCGGTGGCGATTGCCCGTCGCCGACCGAGGCGGCAGCCGAGAACCAGAGCCCAAGAGTTGGCGTAGCCAACTCTCCGCCGCCGGAGGCCAAAATTTCGTCATAAACTCTTCTTTTGGACGCGCTCTTGCTTTTTATAGGCTTGACAAAACCCGGAAATGGGTATATGATGGAAGAAAGCATTTTGATTTGTGCCGCTTATAGAAAGATTTTATACTTTCAGCCATGGGAAGGCAGGTGTAGGCCATGCCCTCCTTTGTGCTGGAAGTTTTTTTATTATCGATTATTTTGCATGGAGGTTACAGCATGGAACTGACAAAGGAACTGTTGGAAAAAATAGACCAGTGGGTGGACGCGCACATAGGCCGCCTGGTGGAGGACACCTGCACGCTGGTCCGCATCCCCAGCGTTTCGGACAAGGCCAGTGACGTTAAGCCCTTTGGCCAGGACTGCCGGGACGTACTGGAGAAGTATATGGAACTGGGGGTTTCTTATGGGCTGGAGGCACATAACTATGAACATTATGTGGCAAAGCTTTCTGTGCCGGAGAACCGGGGCAAGCCCAGGCAGATCGGCCTGATGGGGCACCTGGATGTGGTGCCCGCGGGGGAGAACTGGATCTACCCGCCTTATGAGGGGATCGTGCAGGGGGACTGGATCATCGGCCGGGGCTCTCAGGATAACAAGGGGCCCTGCCTGGCGGCCATGTACACGGTGCTCTGTTTGCGGGATTTGGGGATCCCCCTTCAATATGACGTTTGCGCCCTGGCCGGTGCGGATGAGGAGGCCGGTATGTGCGACGCGGCGTATTTTGCCCGGCAGCCGGGCATACCGGATTTGATTCTGGTGACGGACAGCGGGTTCCCGGTGTGCTACGGGGAAAGGGGCATTGCCAGCGGCTGGCTGAAGTCCCGGCAGGGGCTTTCGGGGAATATCCTGGGGCTGCGTGGCGGGAGCGCCACCAACCAGGTGCCCGACACGGCGGAGATCACCCTGCGGATGACCCCGTACCTGGAGAAGAAATGGGAGGCGGTCCCCCATCTGGACGCGTGCCGGGACGGGGAGTACCTGGTGGTGACCGGCCACGGAAAGGCGGGCCACATTGCCATGGCCGGGCAGGCGGCCAACGCCATCGGCGTACTGCTGGGCCAGATACTGGACGCGGGGCTGGTGGAGGACGTCGGCGACAGGGAGATACTGGGGAATGCGGAGCGGATCATCAACAGCCCACAGGGGCAGATCTTCCAACTGTCCGGCCAGCGGGAGATAGCGGAGGATGTGCGCTATGGCTGCGGCGTGGCGGAACTGGAGGACGGGAAACTGAAGTTCTCCTTTAACCTGCGCTGCCCGGTAGCCCTGGATGAGACCCAGGTGCTGGAAAAGGTGGTAAGCTTTGGGGGGCAGGCGGGCTTTGAGCCTGTGGAGCCCAGGGTTTTGCCCTCGAACTATTTCCCCAAGGAGCGGCCGGTCATCCAGATACTCAACCGGGTATTTAACCAAGTGACCGGGCTGGCGCTGGAGCCCCAGATTTTTGTGGCGGGTACCCATGCCCGGAAACTGCCGAACGCGGTGGCGTACGGCCCCGGCATCCCGGACCAATCCTATTATGCGGGGAAACGGGAGATGTTCCCGGAGGGCCACGGCGACTGCCATATGCCGGACGAGGCCCAGTCCATCCCAGCCCTGAAGGAGGCTTTGCGTATCTACATCAGGGCCGTCATAGAACTGGACGGGGCTGCGCTGTCAAAGGGGGGAGAGCAGTGAACCGGGACGGACGTATCGCACGGGTACAGGGGTTCTTGAAACCGGGCCAGGGGGCGCTGCTGACAGAGTACGCCCACCGGGTGTTCCTGCTGGGGTTTCCCTCGTCGGCGGGGACCATTTTCCTCACAGCGGAAAAGCGCTTTTTTCTGGTGGACTTCCGCTATATAGAAATGGCCCGGAAGATAGGGGCGGGGTTCCGGGTGATCTTGCAGGAGGACATGGCCGCCCAATTACAGGCTTTGGCCGTTGAAAACGGCATTACCGGGGTTTTGACCGATGGGGAGGCCCTGACGGCCGAGGGGTTTGAAACCATCCGGCGCAACCTGGGGCAGGGGATCTTACAGGAGGGGCCGGAACTCTCGGCCTTTTTGCGGGAGCTGGAAAAGGAAAAGACGGAGGATGAATGGGCCTGCCTGGAGAAAGCCAAGGGGATCGCAGCCCGGATAGAAAAGCGGTTTGGCCGCTTTGTGCGGGAAGGGGCCTCCATAGAAAGCTTACGGCGCAGGCTGGGGCTGATACGGGGGGAAGAGGGGGACGAAAGCCGTACCTTTGCCGCCCAATTTGCCGTAGAGGGACAGGATGGGCCTACCGGCCCTCTGGCGGCCCTGCAGGCGGGCAGCAGCCTTTCCGTCCAATTTACGGTGACGGTGGGGTTGACGTCCTGCCGGCAGGAGATGCGGTTCCCGGTAAAGGGGCTGCTCCCGGTGCCGGCCCAAAGCCGCCGGGCAGCCCTGGGGGAACTGCTGTGGGAGGCGCACAGCGCTGTCCTTCTTTGCAGCCGGCCCAATATCCGCTATTACCTGGGGGTGGACCCGGGCAGGGGCGGGAGGCTGCTCTTTACCGGGAAGGATATCCTCCTTTGGGGAGAGAAGAGAGTGGATCTCCCTGGGGTTACGTGGCTGCCCGGCCAGCAGCGGAGGGCTTACCTGGCAGGGTTTGTGGCGCGGGAAGGGATCCGGGCGATTTACGCCGAAGAGGGCATCCCCCTGAAATGCCTGGACGAGTGGAAAACGCTTCCCTGCCGGGTATGCCCCAGCGGGGAACTGGAGGCGCGCATCTACCGCAGAAGGAGCGTGAAGGCGGCGGAGGAGCTGGATCGCTTACGGGCGGCCCAGGCTGTGACCGACCGGGTATTTCTGGAATCCCTCCACTACATCCGGGCGGGGATGAGCGATGTAGAGATACAGCGGATGATCGGGCTGCTCTTTTACGAGATGGGCTCCCAGATGGACGCTTTTAACCATGTGTGCGGCTGCGGGCCGGATACCTCTTTGCCCCATGTGCGGCCAAGCGGGCGGATTGCCCAGCGGGGGGACCTGGTGATGCTGGACATTGGCGCCCAGGTGGACGGGTATGGGTCTGACATGACCCGCATGGTGGGCATTGGGGAAGTGGACGGGGAGAAACGGGAAATCTACGCTCTGGTTCTAGAGGCGCAGGAGGCGGCTATCCGGGCGGTACAGGCGGGCGCCGTGTGCCGGGATATAGACGCGGCGGCCAGGGACGTCATTGGCGGCAGGGGGTATGGGGCGTATTTCCTTCATGGGCTGGGGCACCCTGTAGGAAGCGGCGGGCGGGAAGGCCCGCGGTTCAGCCAGGGCGACAGGAGCACCCTGCGCCCCGGCGTGGTGATGACCGTGGAACCGGGGATTTACCTGCCGGGCAAGTTTGGGGTTCGCATAGAGGATATGGTCTATGTGGGGGAGCAGGGGACGGAGAACCTGACCCACAGCACCAAGGAACTGATTTGTGTGTAACGGCTGAAGGAGCGGGGCCCTATGGTTGGGGCCCTGCTTTTTGTAGGGGGGGCTTTCATCCGGCGGGCAAGGGGGCCGGCGGTATGGCGGCAGCTTTGCAGCGGGAAGGTTAGGGGACAAGCGTTTATCACATTACAATAAAAACGGCAGGTTGGGCTTGCCATTTGGATAATTTCATGGTAACATTATAAATTATAATAGAATTATTACAAATTACAGGGCGTTCAGGGCAGGAGGGGTGACGATGCGTATTTTTTTCCGTAAAAACACGTTTGCCAATATAATTATCTCCTATCTTATTGTACTGGTGATCCCGTTGATTTTTGGCGTGTCCTTTTTTGTGACGACCTTGGGTATCACCCGGAGAAGCGTGGACGAGGCCAACCTGTCTGTACTGGACAATGTGCGGGACAACATGAACATCAGCCTTTCGGGTATTAGCAACATGATGCGTGCCCTGCTTAACGACAATGCCATCACCAGCCTGTCCAACAAGGCCAGCTATACGCCCCAGGACTATAATATGATGGACGGATTACAGAATATCCTCTCTATCTCCCTGGTTTCCAACTCCTATATTGATGACATCCTGATTTACTTCCACAAGTCGGATTTTGTGCTGAGCAGCAAAAGCTACCTGCATTATATTGGGGATATGACCGGCTATTCCTCGACGGTGGGGCTGGACATCGCCGACTTTATTGAGCAGGTGAGCATCACCGACAACTATACCCTGCGGCTGGTGAATTCCAACGCGGGCCCTGCGGCGTTTATTACCGCCCTGGGCACATCCCGCACCGGCACCAACGACGTGGTGACCATTTTGGTGCGGCTGAAGTCCAGCCTGCTGGCGGATATGATGGTTTCGGACGACTGTTCTACCTTTTTGGTGGACGCCTCGGACAATACCCTGCCTGCCCAAAAGGGGGCATGGGTGCGCAAAGAGAATGGCGTCTGGGCTTTGGAGGGGGACAGCGGCGGCAGCCAGCGGATTGAAACCGAGGACCATGTGTTTCAGATCTGTTATGTCCGGTTTGTGCCCTCAAGGATCTACTTCCAGAACTTTTCTACGGTATGCCTGCTCTTTGTGGCTTTTCTTGTGCTGTGCCTGGGCTGCGGGCTGCCCTTGGCGGTTTCCACTGCCCGGCGGAGTTACCATCCCATTCAGGAGATCCTGTCTTTAGTCCCGCAGCCCCATGGTACCCAGGATGTGGATGATTACCGGGTGATCCGCTCCTCCCTGACCGCTTTGCTGCAAAAAACGGAGGACTATAAGGTGGAGCGGGACAACCGGGCCATCACCCTGCGCAGTTACCTGCTGTACCGGCTGCTGAACGGCGCGGATATGAAGGAAAGCGCCTTTCTGGCGGAGTGCCGCAAGTGTGAAGTGCCTTTTGAGAACACCTGTTTTTTGCTGATGGGGTTCTCCATAGAAAACGGCAGCAACCTGTTTTTTGAGCAGAACGACAGCGTAAACGAGGATATCTCCCATTTCCTGTCGGTGGCCATTACCAGTGTGCTGCGGGATGTGTTTACGGAGGATTACAGCTTTTTTACAGCGGAGTTTAAGGATGCCTGGTATGTGGTGGTGAATGTAAATGCCCGGCTGGACCGGGAGGTAGTGGTGGATGAAATTAAGAAAAGCTGCCTGATGGCCGCCGACCGGCTGGACGCGGATTTCCGCGTGATCGTTTCCATTGCTGTGAGCAATGTGCATACGGGGTACCAGAAGATCCGCCGTTGCTATGCGGAGGTGGAGGAGATCGCCCGGCAACAGGAATGCCAGAAACACTCGGCCTATGTGACCCAGTACAACGAACTGGCACGCCTGAAACAGGAGGCGGATATGCAGGCGCCCGGCCGCCTGGCACCTTCTGTTTCGGGAACCAAAAAGGAGAGTAAAAAGGGGGTGAATGTCCAGGAGATCAGCGCCTACATTGACGAGCATTACTCGGAGCCGGATTTGACTGTGGGCGCCCTCTCGGAGCGCTTCCACATGACGGCCGCCAACCTGTCCCTGCTGTTTAAGCGGCGGCTGGGGCTGCCACCGCTGGAATACATCCAGCTTAAGCGGGTCAGCGAGGCAAAATTGCTTTTGGACACCACCCAGATGAAGGTTTCGGACATTGCTAAAAGTGTAGGATACTATGACTCCCGCCCGCTTATCCGGGCTTTCCGGCGGATAGAGGGGGTTAGCCCCGCCGAATACCAGGAGCAGAAACGGCCCGGATAGCCCTTGCTGAAAAACCCCAGAAACACCATGAGCCTGTTTTCTTTATGAAAGCAGGCTCATTTTTATCATATAGTAAGCCATAATTTAACGTGTGGGAGGGCGGTTTTTTACAAAAAAGGTATATATCCTCAATATTTTGTAAAAATACGGCCTGTTTTTGCCAATTATAGACGAATTGTGAAGAAAAAGTAAGGGAAGGAGGGGTTGTGTGTTTTGCACAGGCTAAATTCTGGCTATTTAACAAATTTGTTGTTTGTGCTAGAATGGGGCCAGGCTGAAAGACAGAAACCCGAATGGTAAGCAGACATACCTAAATTAATTTGCATAGAAAGGAGGGCAGAACCTTGGGCTTTCTGCCGGCGGCACCGGCGGGACGCTTTTCCAGTGCCGAAAGCGGCGCAGATCAAAAGCTTTACACAATGTAACACAACACAGCATGACTGCAAGCACACGAAAAGAAAGGACGGAAGCTAAATTATGAAAAAACGGTTTTTATTGAAAGTCTGCTGCGGCATCCTCGCGTTGGCGATGCTTGCCGGGTGCGGTAACAGCAACTCCAGCAGTAGCAGCCAGTCCAGTTCCAGCACGGTTTCGGCCTCCAGCGCCGAAAGCACGCCGGAGAGCAGTGAAACCAACGGGACAGAGGAAAAGCTGCCCTTGACGGAACAGACCCTGCCGATCTCTGACGAGAAAGTGACGCTTTCCTATTGGCGGGTATGGTCCAACGATTACACGCCTGACTTTAACGAGTACCAGGTCAACAAGGAAATGGAAGAACTGACCAATGTGAAGATCGA
The DNA here is from genome assembly GCF_034335085.1 of Acutalibacter caecimuris. Classification (NCBI taxonomy): domain Bacteria; kingdom Bacillati; phylum Bacillota; class Clostridia; order Eubacteriales; family Acutalibacteraceae; genus Acutalibacter; species Acutalibacter caecimuris. The sequence goes on from NZ_JAWXXJ010000025.1 coordinate 38,316, forward strand.
GTTCACCACCGTGGCCTCCTCCATTGGCAAAGAGAAGTTCGGTATTTTGCTGGCGTCCCAGGATCTGCCGGACATGATAGAGAACAACGTGGCCTACCCCGGCGGCGGTGAAAAGGCCATTAGCGACGGCATCTATATTGATATGGCCCCCTATGTGGCGGACTATATGCCCACCTACCGGGCCCTGCGGGAGTCTGACGAAACCGTGCGGAAGATGACGGTTTCGGATACCGGGAAGATGTGGGGCATTTACCCTCTGTTCTGCAACAACGATATGGAGCTTTGCGCCGAGCCCTCCTGGATCGGTATGGTGATCCGCCAGGATTGGCTGGACGACCTGAAACTGGAGCAGCCCCATACCATTGACCAGTGGCACACCGTGCTGACTGCCTTTAAGGAACAGAAAGGCGCTGAAGCCCCGCTGCTGCTTTCCAAGACCGGCATTATGCCCTATGACTACTTCCTCTCTGCCTTTGGGGTGAAATCGGAGTTCTACCGGGACGGCAGCACTGTGAAGTACGGCCCCATTGAGGAGGGCTACCGGCAGTATCTGGAACTGATGGCCCAGTGGTACGAAGAGGGCTTGGTGGACCAGAACTTTATCTCCAACGAGATTACCAGCAACGCGCCGAAGGATTATATTGCGACGGGTAAGTCCGGCGTGGCCACCTACTCTTGGGCCGGTACCGGGAACTACCTGTATGAAACCGGCAGCAGCACGGACGCCAACATCAACTGGCAGCCCATTACCGGCCCTGTGCTGAAGGAAGGGGAGGTCTGCCAGGCCCGCAACATCAGCTATATTGCCATCCAAACGCCGGTGTCCGTGACCAGCTCCTGCGAGTACCCGGAAGTGGCCGCCAAGTGGCTGGATTACCAGTATACGAAGGACGGTTTTATTGCCAACAGCTTTGGGGACTCGGAATGCTACACTGTGGACGGGGAAGGGAATTATGCTTTCACCGATAAGATTATGAACGGCGAGCATGGCATTGATCCCCAGAACGAGCAGTTCTGCTACCGCCGGAAGGACTTCCCGGGCCTGGTGAGCTGGAAGGTGTACGACCTGACCAACCCTGCCGAGCGCCTGGCCGCCAGGGAGGTGTATGACTCGGACGGCACGGACTTGGTGCTGCCCAAGATTGAGATGACCGACACCGAAGGGAATGAGTACAACGCCCTGTATACCGATATACAGACCTTTGTGCAGGAAAAGACGGCGGCCTATATTATGGGGTCGGAGTCCCTGGATAGCTTTGACAGCTTTGTGGAAACCATTAAGGGCATGAACATTGACCGCTGCATTGAGATTCAGCAGGCGGCCCTGGAGCGCTATGACGCCCGCTAACCTTTTATAGAAACGTTCTTCTTTACAGGAATGCACCTGGTTGGAGGTTCTCGCCCCGCCTATAGCGGGGCGAGGGCACCCGGCCGGACACATTCCCCGGCATGACGTAAAACCACTAAACTTTGATTTGGACGGGAGATCATCATGAAATTATTACATAACATTGCTCTGGATTTCCGGAGGAATAAGGTGATCTATTTCTTGTGTATTCCTATTGTCGTGTGGTATATCCTGTTTCACTATATCCCCATGGGAGGAATCGTGATCTCCTTCCAAAATTATACCCCCGCATTAGGTCTGGCCAAAAGCCCGTGGATCGGCTTTGATAACTTTATCCGTTTCTTTACGGGGGAATATGCTTTCCGGCTGATCCGCAACACCTTTATGCTCAGCCTTTTGGACTTGCTTTTCAACTTCCCGGCGCCTATCCTTTTTGCCCTTTTGCTCAACGAGGTGCACAACCGCGCATTCCGCAGGAGCATCCAGACCATCAGCTATATGCCCTACTTTGTTTCTATGGTGGTTATGTGCGGCATTATTGTGGACTTTACCCAGAGCGGGGGGCTGATCTCTGACGCGGTGGCCTTCCTGACCGGGGGCAAGGCCCAAAACCTGCTGGGCAATAAAGACTATTTCCGGACGATCTACACCGTGTCCAGCATATGGCAGGGGCTGGGCTACGGCAGCATCATCTATCTGGCAGCCTTGTCCGGCGTGAACCAGGATCTGTATGAGGCAGCGAAAATAGACGGGGCCGGCAGGTGGAAACAGACCATCCATGTGACCCTGCCCTCGATCTCCAGCACGATCGTCATCATGTTCATTATGAAGATGGGGACCATGCTTTCTGTGGGCTCGGAAAAGGTACTGCTGCTGTACTCCCCGGCCATTTACCAGACCGCGGATGTGATTAGCACCTATGTTTACCGCAACGGCTTTGAAACCTACGATTACGGTTTCAGCACGGCGGTGGGCCTGTTCAACTCCGTTGTAAACACCGTATTTCTGGTTTCTGCGAATTTCCTGTGCAAAAAATATACAGAAACCAGCCTGTTTTAAGGGGAGGGCTATTGTATGGTTGGAAAACTTACCCCAGGCAGGGTTTTGTTCAATGTCCTTAATACCTGCCTGATGATCCTTATAGCCCTTTGCTGTGTGATCCCCCTTTGGCACGTGGTGATCGCTTCCATCAGTGACCCCGGCATGGTAGAGGCCCACACGGGTATTATCCTGTGGCCCTTGGGCAAGCCCTCTATCAACGGATACCTGTACCTGGGGCGCTACCCAAAAATCTGGTGGGGCTATGCCCATACCGTCTTTTATGTGGTGGCCCAGTGCCTGATCTCCTGCGTGCTGGTGCTGCTGGCCGGGTATGTGCTTTCCCGCAAGCGGTTCCGCTACCGCAATGTGCTGTCGGGATTTATCACCTTTACCATGCTGTTTAACGGCGGTATGATCCCCACCTACTTGGCTGTACAGCGGCTGGGGCTTATTGACACCTATGCGGCCATGCTGCTGCCCGGCGCCATGAGCGTGTTCAACATTATCATTATGAAAACATCCATTGCCCAGATACCAGACAGCTTGGAGGAATCTGCCCGGATTGACGGGGCGGGGGAAATGACCATCCTGTTCCGTATCATCCTGCCCCTTTGCAAGGCCACTTTCGCGGTGATCATCCTTTTTGTGGCTGTGGGCAAATGGAACGAGTGGTTCTCTGCCCTGCTGTACCTGAATGACGAGAGCAAGTACCCCTTGCAGATGGTGCTGCGGGATATCCTCATCAACCTGACCACCATAAAGGCGGACCGGATTACCGGGGATATGGCTAACCAGCAGATGGAACTTTATAAGGTGCTGATGCGCTACTGCTCTATTGTGGTGGCAACGCTGCCTATCCTGTGCATTTACCCCTTTGTGCAGAAATATTTCGTGGCGGGTGTGATGATCGGGTCCATCAAGGAATAAAGGGTGGGCATGGTGAAAATTCGAGTTTGTTAGGAGGCATACGGTGAAAGGAAAAGAGAGAGCAGATTGGCTGGCGCTTATCCAGCGGGAAACCTCCCCGGCCCTGGGCTGTACCGAGCCGGTAGCCGCGGCCCTTTGCGCGGCAGGGGCTGCCTCTATGCTGCCTGGAAGGCCGGAACAGATTGCCCTGGAGGCCAGTGAATACATTTTGAAAAACGCTATGAATGTAGGCATTCCGGGCACCCATGCCGTGGGGTTGGAAATGGCCTGCGCGCTGGGGGCCGCTGTGGCCCAGCCGGAAAAGGGGCTGCTGGTACTGAAGGGCCTTACCCCAGAACAAAAAGAATTTGCCCAAAGCCTGGTGGACCAGGGCCGTGTGAAGGTTTCCAAGGCCGGGGCCGGGGAAAAAGTTTACCTGCGGGCTGTGGCGAAGGGGGGAGGCCACCAGGGGGAGGCAGTTATCTCCGGGAACCACGGGCATTTTTCCCGGATGCTGCGGGACGGGCAGGTGGTTTCTACGGACGAGCCCGCCTTTGGGGGCGGGAAACCGGCGGAGGCTGGCACGGGCTTGACGGTAGCCGGTATCTGGGCATTCATCCAGGAGAGCCGGGAGGAGGACTTCCGCTTTTTGGATGAGGCGATTGCCCTGAACAAGGCCGCGGCCCAAGAGGGCCTGAACGGCAGCTATGGGTTGCAGGTGGGACAAAGCCTTCTGGAAGGCGACCCAGGCGGGCTGCTGGGGGACGGCCTAGCCAACCGGGCGGCTGCCGTTACCGCGGCGGCAGCGGACGCTAGGATGTCCGGATGCGAAAAGCCGGTGATGAGCGTGGCCGGCAGCGGCAACCAGGGGCTTACCGCCACCTTGCCGGTTATTGTACTTACGGAGGAAGGCCCTGCCGCTTTCCGTGAAAAGCAGCGGCGGGCGTTGGCGCTGAGCATTTTGATCACGATCCACGCCAAGGAGTTCCTGGGGAAACTTTCGGTATTGTGCGGCTGTTCCATCGCGGCGGCCATTGGGGTGACGGCCGCTGTGGTATACCTGTACGGCGGCACGCAAAAGCAGGCGGAGTTGGGCATCAAGACCATGACAGCGGACATTTCCGGGATGATCTGCGATGGGGCCAAGCCGGGGTGCGCATTGAAAATTGCCACCTCGGTGAATGTGGCGATGCGGGCGGCCTCTATGGCCTGCATGAACCGTGGCGCAGGCGGCCACGACGGGATTGTTGACCAGGATGTTGAGATGACTTTAAAGAATTTAGGTGACTTAGGTACAGTAGGGATGAGCGGCACGAACCTGGTGATTTTGGAGATGCTGCTTAAGAAACAAAACTGAAAGGAGTATATTTGGTATGAACAAAGTAGAGAGAATGCAGGCGGTATTTGAAAACCGGGAGCCTGATCGGGTGCCGGTGGGGTTCTGGTTCCATTACCCCAAAGAGCTGACCATGGACGAAAGGGCCCAGGCCCATGTAGACCTGTGCCGGGAGGTAGGCACGGACATCATCAAGGTGATGGACGACAGCTTTGGGCAGTTCTTTACCCAGGGTATTCAGATCACCCAACCCTCCGACTGGCGGAAGATACGGCTGCCCGGCAAGGATTGTGCCCACTACCGGGGCATGACGGACCTGATTAAGCGGGTGCTGGAAAAATCGGGCGGGGAGGCGATGGTGTTCCCCACGGTGTGGAGCCCCTTTAAGATCGCGTCCTTTACCTATCTCTGCGCCGGCAGCACGGACCAGAAGTTTATGGAGCACTGCAAGGAGGATCCGGAATCAGTGCTGGAAGGCGTGAAGGCCCTGGCGGAAACCTTGCAGGAGTGGACCAGGGATTATCTGGAACTGGGCAGCAGCGGCATCTATTACTCCGGCCAGTTCAGCGAGCCCCAGCGGTTTGACGAGGAAACCTGGGCCCGGCTGGTCAAGCCTTCCGACTTGGCGGTGCTGGGGGTGACGAAGGAGATTGCCGGCAAGTACAACATCGTCCATATCTGCGGCGAGGTGGAGTTTGGGTTCCAGTCCTCCCCCCGGCGTTACGTGGGCTACCCGGGCGACCTGTTTAACTGGGACGTCCACCGCACGGACCTGCCTTTGGAAGAGGGCCGCCAGGTGTTCCAAAAGCCTATTTTGGGCGGCCTGGATAACCACGGCGCCCTGATTGAGGGCAGCCTGGAGGAGATCCGGCAGGAGGTCAAGCAGATTATCGGGAGTATGGGGAAACAGGGTTTCATGCTGGGCGCCGATTGTACGGTTCCCGCCTCTATTGCGTGGGAACGGCTGAAAGCAGCGGTGGAAACCGCAGCCAGCCTGTAAAGGGGGCGCGCTATGAGAGAGATCACCCTAGGGGGCGCCTTGCAGGCCCCAGCCGTTGCTTTGGGTTGTATGCGCATGGCCGCCCTGGACAAGGCCGAGGCCAACCGCCTGCTGCACACAGCCCTGGAAAACGGCGTGAACTTCTTTGACCACGCGGACATTTATGGGGGAGGGCAGTCTGAGCGGCTGTTCGCCGAGGCGCTGCCCATGAGCCCGGCTATGCGGGAAAAGGTGCTGCTCCAGTCCAAATGTTCCATTCTGCCGGGCGTGGCCTATGACTGCTCCAAGGAGCATATCCTGCGGTCTGTGGACGGTATTTTGGAGCGGCTGGACACCGAATACCTGGATGTGCTGCTGCTCCACCGGCCGGATGCCTTGGTAGAGCCTGAGGAAGTGGCAGAGGCTTTCCACAGCCTTAAAGAGGCCGGGAAGGTGCGGCATTTTGGCGTCAGCAACCACAACCCAGGGCAGATTGCCCTGCTGGAACAGGCTTGTGGCGGGAAACTGATTATAGACCAGCTACAGATGAGCATAGCCCACTGCCTTGCTATTGACGCGGGGCTGAACGTTAACATAGAGAACAGCTTTGCTGTGGATCGGGACGGGGACATTTTAAATTACTGCCGCCTGCATGGTATTACCATCCAAGCCTGGTCCCCCTTCCAGTACGGGATGTTCCAGGGGACTTTCCTGGGCAGTGATAAGTACCCGGCGCTTAACGAGAAGATCAACCAGTTGGCCGAGAAATATGACGCTACGCCCAATGCGATTGCTATTGCCTGGCTCCTGCGGCATCCGGCAAAGATACAGGCCATTGTGGGCACCACAAATGCCGGGCGGTTGGAGGGAATCTGCAAAGCAAGCGAGATCACCCTTACCCGGCAGGAATGGTACAGCCTTTATATAGCAGCGGGAAAATCCCTGCCGTGACCGGCTACCGGCACAGGCAAAGGGGTGGGCCGGTATAGCCAATAGGTGAGGAGATGCAGGCCCTCTCAGGAATGCTATTAGATTTTACGTGTTTGATAAAAAGGAAAGCCGGCCCATTTACCTGGGGCGGCTTTCCTTTTTTTGATAAACCGGCGGCTGGGGTAGACGATGGGCGGGGGGCAGGAGGATCCTGTATAGTTATAGAAAGCCTGTTTGCATACGGCTTTTTGTGTGCTATAATATCCGCAGGATATTTCGGTAGAGCCAAAACTTGCAGAGCAAGTTTACAAATCGCCTTGACGATTTAGCAAGGCGCAACGCGGCTTGTAGCTATGCTTATAATATCCGCAGGATATTTCAGTAGAGCCAAAACTTGCAGAGCAAGTTTACAAATCGCCTTGACGATTTAGCAAGGCGCAACGCGGCTTGTAGCTATGCTTATAATATCCGCAGGATATTTCAGTAGAGCCAAAACTTGCAGAGCAAGTTTACAAATCGCCTTGGCGATTTGGCAAGGCGCAACGCGGCTTGTAGCTATGCTTATAATATCCGCAGGATATTTCAGTAGAGCCAAAACTTGC
>NZ_JAWXXJ010000026.1:0-44636 GCF_034335085.1 Acutalibacter caecimuris
TGGAGAGGTATTGCCACTCGTTATGCCAAAACCTCGGATGCTTTTATCGCCGCGGTACACGTCCGTTGTATCGCCATTTGGGCTGCTATCCGTACTTAATTCGTGTAGACACTATCTAAGGGCCCTTTTTTAAAAGGGCCCTTAGGCCGCCGGAGGCAGCGGGGTGCTAGGCCGCCGGAGGTAGGGGAGATCATCGCCCGCAAAAGTGGGCGGGAAGGAGTGATGAGGATGAACCCATTTGACCAGGCGGTGATGGGGCTGGTGCAGGGCTACTGCCACAACGGGGTGAGCGACCGGATTTTTCCGGTGATTACCTACTTGGGGGAAGGCGGGGCGGTTTGGATTGCGCTGGCGCTGCTGCTGGTGGTGTTTGGCAAGAAAAGCGGCTGGCGGGGCACGGGCGTGGTGATGCTGGGGGCGATGCTGGCCGGGCTGGTGATTGGCGAAATCTGCCTGAAAAACCTGATAGGCCGCCCCCGGCCCTTTCAGGAGGCGGCGGGGGCGGTGCAGCTACTGATTGCCCCGCCCGCGGGGTGGTCGTTCCCTTCGGGGCACAGTTGCGCGTCCTTTGGGGCGGCGGTGGGGGTGTTCCGGCGGGATAAGCGATGGGGGGCGGCGGCCCTGGCGCTGGCCGGGCTGATCGCTTTTTCGCGGGTGTTCCTGTTTGTGCACTACCCGACGGACGTGCTGGCCGGGGCGGCCCTGGGGTGCCTTTGCGCCTGGGGGGCCGGTTATTGCCAACGCCGGGCCTGTGCCCGCCGGGGAATATAGGGGGCAAAGAGTTTAAAAGCGAGGTGCCAGTGAAAAAATAGTAAAAGTTTCGTCCACCTTTTCAAAGGTGGTGGGGTTCTTAGGGGGCGACAATCGCCGGTGGCGATTTCCCGTCGCCGACCGAGGCGGCAGCCGAGAATCAACGCCCCAGAGTTGGCGTAGCCAACTCTCCGCTGCCAGAGGCCAAAAATTTGTCATAAACTCTTTTTTGGGGCACGCCTATGTAGGGGAGGATATTGACTTACCGGGGCGGCGCCTGTATAATAGTATAATGAACACAGCCGCGGGTTATGTTGCCCGCGGCTTTTTTACACAAAACCTTATGAAAGGCGGCGGTTGGATGCGGCATTTGATCGACCCACTGGACTTTGACAGGGAGGAAACCGGGCGGCTGCTGGCGCTGGCCCAGCGTATAGCGGACAGGCCCGGCAACTACGCCCGGCGGTGCGCGGGGCGGATACTGGCTACGCTGTTTTTTGAGCCAAGCACCCGCACCCGGCTGAGTTTTGAATCGGCCATGCTGCGGCTGGGGGGGCAGGTGCTGGGGTTTTCCTCGGCCCAGAGCAGCTCTGCCGCCAAGGGGGAGAGCGTGGCGGACACCATCCGCATGATCTCCGGCTACGCGGACATAGCGGCCATGCGCCACTTTAAGGAGGGGGCGCCGCTGGTGGCCTCCCGGTTTTCGCGGATACCGGTGGTGAACGCCGGGGACGGGGGGCATCAGCACCCCACCCAGACGCTGACGGACCTGTTTACCATACAGCGCAGCCGGGGGGGGATTGGCGGCATGACCATTGGGCTGTGCGGCGACCTGAAGTTCGGGCGGACGGTGCACTCGCTGATTAAGGCGCTGGTGCGGTATGAGGGGATGCGGTTTGTGCTGATCTCGCCGGAAGAACTGCGGGCGCCGGGGTACATATTAAAGGAAGTGATCGGGCCTTCGGGCCACCCCTTTACGGAGGTGCGGCGCATGGAGGAGGTTATGCCCCAGTTGGACGTGCTGTACATGACCAGGGTGCAGCGGGAGCGGTTTTTTAACGAGGAGGACTATGTGCGGCTGAAGAACTCGTACATACTGACCCCCGAAAAGCTGGAAATGGGCAAAAAGGACTTGGCGGTGCTGCACCCCCTGCCCAGGGTGAACGAGATAGACCAGCGGGTGGACGATGACCCCCGTGCGCTGTACTTTGAGCAGGCCAGGGGCGGGGTGTTTGTGCGCATGGCGCTGATTTTGGCGCTGCTGGGGCTGGAGCCGGATATTTTGAAGGAGGGCTGAAGGTATGCTGAACATCGACAGCATTGAGAACGGGATTGTGATAGACCACATTACCGCCGGGCGGGGGATGCGGGTGTATGAACTGCTGGAACTGCATAAGCTGGACACCTGTGTGGCCATTATCCGCAACGCCCGGAGCAGCAAGTTTGGGAAGAAGGATATCATTAAAATAGAGGGCATGACGGACGTGGATTTGGACGTGCTGGGGTTTATTGACGACCATGCCACGGTGTGCGTGATCCGGGACGGCAGGCTGGCGGAGAAAAAGCAGCCCTATCTGCCTACAAAGCTGGTGAACATTGTGCAGTGCAAAAACCCCCGGTGCGTGACCAGCGTGGAGGATGTGGACCAGGAATTTTACCTGTGCGACGGGGAAGAACACCGCTACCGGTGCCGGTACTGCGAGCAACTGCTGGACGACAGCTATACCTGAGGGCGCGGGAGATTTTTAACTTTTTGGGAGGTGACTTACCATGGAACTGACCCCCAGTCAGGAAGATGCGGTAAAGGCCCGGCAGGGGACCGTGCTGGTGGCCGCCGCAGCCGGTTCCGGCAAGACCGCCGTGCTGGTGCAGCGGGCCATAGCCCGGCTGACGGACCCGGAAAACCCGGCGGACGCGGACCGGCTGTTGATCGTCACCTTTACCAAGGCCGCCGCCGCCGAGATGCGGGCCCGGCTGGAACAGGCTTTATCCCGGCTGGCCAGGGAGAACCCCGGCGACCGCCGGCTGAGCAGGCAGAGCATCCTGCTGCACCAGGCCCATATTGGCACGGTGGACAGCTTTTGCGCGGATATGGTGCGGGAGTTTTTCCACCTGCTGGGGCTGGCGCCGGATTTTAAGATACTCTCGGACAAGCGGGAAGAGGAACTGGTGGGGCTGGCCCTGGACGAGGCGGTGTCCGCTGCCTTTGAGGCAGGGGAGGTGGGGGAGCTGGCCGACGCCTTTGCCGGGGACCGGGACGACCGCCGGTTGGGGAAGATGGCCCTGCGCCTGTACCGGTTTATGCAGAGCCACCCTTTCCCCGAAAAGTGGCTGGCGGAAAAGGTGGCCATGTACGGCGCCGGGGACCCGGCGCCCTGGGAGCAGGTGGTGCTGGGCTATGCCGCCGGGGCCGGGGCCTATTGTGCCCATCTGCTGGAAAACGCCCAGGGGCTGGCCGGGGAGGACGAAGAACTGTACGCCTCGTTTGGGCCGGCGCTGGCGGCGGACCGGGAACGCTGCCTGGCCCTGGCGGAAACGGCCAGGGCCGGGGACTGGGACGGGGCCCGGACGGCGCTGGCCGCCTTTGCCCCGGCCCGCCGGAAGGCCCTGCGGGGCCGGGACAAGGACGACCCCCTGCTGCTGCGGCTGGAAAGCTGCCGCAAAGAGGTGAAAAAGGTGATGGAGGGGCTGGGCAGGCCCCTTGCGGTAAGCCGGGCGCGCAGCCGGGAGGAACTGGCCGCCGCCGCGCCCCTGCTGGAAAGCCTGGCCGGGCTTACGCTGGATATGGCCAGGCGGTATCAGGAGAAGAAAAGGGCCAGGGGCTTTTTGGACTATAGCGACCTGGAGCACTGCGCCATCCGGTTGTTCTGCGGGGAGGGGGGGGAGCCGACCCCCGCGGCCCGGCAGGTGGCCGCCCGCTTTGACGAGATCATGATCGACGAGTACCAGGACATCAACGAGGTGCAGGACGCCATTTTCCGGGCGATCTCCCGGAACGGGGAGAACCTGTTTATGGTGGGGGACGTGAAACAGAGCATCTACGGGTTCCGGCGGGCCATGCCGGAACTGTTCCTGGGGTGCAAGGCGGCCTTTGCCCGGTACGACCGGCGGCTGGACCAATACCCGGCCTGCATTGTGCTGGACAGGAACTTCCGCTCCCGCCGGGAGGTGACCGGGGCGGTGAACTTTGTGTTCTCGCAACTGATGAGCCGGGAGGCCGGGGACATGGACTACACCGGGGAAGAACGGCTGGTGTGCGGCGCGGGCTTTGCCCCCAAGGCCGGGTGCGAAACGGAGGCGGTGTTCATCAGCCGGGGGGAGGAGCCCCCGGAGGCCGCGGAGGCCGCGTGGATCGCCCGGCGGATACGGGAGATGGTGGAGGGCGGGTTCACCATCAGCCAAGGGGACACGGAACGGCCGGCGGGCTATGGGGATTTTTGCATCCTGCTGCGCAGCGCCAACCAATATGCCCACCTGTACGCCCAGGAACTGAAACGCCGGGGCGTGCCGGCCAGGGCGGCGGTGAGCGGGGGCTTTTTTGCCGCCGGGGAGGTACAGATGGTGCTGTCGCTGCTGCGGGTGATCGACAACCCGGACCAGGATATCCCCCTGCTGGCGGTGCTGATGAGCCCCCTGTATGGGTTTTCTGCCGACGACCTGGCCCGGCTGCGGGCCGGGGGGAAGGGGGTGCCGGTGTATGTGTCGCTGCTGCGGGCGGGGGAAGAGGATACCCGCTGGGGCCGGGTGCTGGGGGATTTGGCCCGGCTGCGGAGCCTGGCCGCCACCATGCCCGCCGACAGCTTTTTGACCGTGCTGTACAGCCGCACCGGCTGCACGGATATGGTGCTGGCTATGGAGGACGGCCCGGCCAGGCTGGAGAACCTGCGGCTTTTGCAGCGGTATGCCCAGGAGTATGAGCGCTCTGGCTACCACGGGCTGGCGGGGTTTGTGCGGTTTTTGGACCGGCTGCGGGACAACGGCTCGGATATGCAAGCGGCGGGGCAGGAGCCGGCAGGGCCCCAGGCGGTGGGCATTATGAGCATACACCGCTCCAAGGGGTTGCAGTTCCCGGTGTGCATAGTGGCGGGCTGCGGCCGGGGCTTTGTGGGGGACCGGGCCGAGGACGTGCTGCTGCACCCGGAACTGGGGCTGGGGGTGCGGCTGAAGGGCCCGGACGGGGCCCGCGCCACCACCACGGCCAGGGAGGCCATTGCCCTGGGAAGCGCCCGCGGGGCCGCGGCGGAGGAGTTGCGGGTGCTGTATGTGGCCATGACCAGGGCCCAGGAAAAGCTGCTGCTGGTGGCATCGGCCAGGGATATGGGGCCGGTACTGGACCGGGCGGCCATGGAGTTTGGCCCCGGACGGCCGGACCCCTTTGCGGTGGGCCGGGCCAAAAACGCCGGGGAATGGCTGCTGGCCTGCGCCCTGCGCCACCCCAGCGGGGGCGGGCTGCGCCGGGCCGCCGGGCTGGCCGCCGGGGCGGTGGAAACAGAGGACGGGGAGCCCTGGGCGGTTAGCCTGTGGGACTATGTCCCGGAGCAGGAGGAGGCGGCGCCGCCGCCGGCCCAGCCGGCCCAGCCGGATATGGAGTTGTACCGGCAGGTACGGGCCCAGGCCGCCTTTTGCTACCCCTATGAGGACGCCTTGGACATACCGGCGAAGGTTTCGGCCTCGAAACTGGCGGCGGAGCAGGGGGGGGGGCGGGAGCTGGGGCTCTCGCGGCCGGCCTGGCTGGGGGAGCAGGGGATGACGCCGGCCCAGCGGGGCATGGCCCTGCACGCCTTTATGCAGTTTGCCGACTTTGCCAGGGCGGCCAGGGACCCGGAGGGGGAGATTGCCCGGCTGGCCGAAAGGGCCTACCTGGCCCCCGAAGAGGCCGGGGCCGTGGACGTGGGACGGGTGCGGGCCTTTTTTGCCGGGGAACTGGGGCAACGGGTGCTGCGCTCGCCGGAGGTGGTGAAGGAGCGGCGGTTTACGGCGGCCATACCCCCCGGCATGGCCCAGCCCGGCACCAGCGGGGGGCTGGGCGAACAGGTGGTTTTGCAGGGTGCGGTGGACTGTACCTTTATGGAGGACGGACGGCTGCACATCATTGATTTTAAGACGGACCGGGTGGAGGATATGGAGGAACTGTGGCGGCGGTATGAAATGCAACTGCGGCTGTACGCCTATGCCATGGAGGAAGTGACCGGGGAGAAGGTGGGGGAGATGATCCTGTACTCTACCTGGTTGAGCAGGGGGAGCGCCCGGACGTACGGCGGGGCGTAAGGGCAGGCCTGCCGGGGATGGCCCCGGCCATATAGACAAGGAGGGGACTATGATCAGACAAACCATTTCAGAGGGGTGGAGCCTGGGCGTGGGGCAGGCCGGGGAGGAACTGGCGGCGCGGGTGCCGGGTTCGGTATATGCCTGCCTGCTGGAGCACGGCCGCATGGAGGATCCCTTTTGGCGGGACAACGAGGGGGCGGCGCTGGCCCTGATGGACAACAGCTTTACCTACACCTGCCGCTTTACCCCGGCAGGGGGGATAACCGGCTGCAAGCAGGCCCTGCTGCGGTTTTGGGGGGTGGACACCCTGGCGGATATAGAACTGAACGGCTCCCCCCTGGGGCGGGTGGAGAATATGCACCGGGTTTATACCTTTGACGTGACCCATCTGCTGCTGGAAGGGGAGAACCGGCTGGTGGTGCAGATCGCCTCGCCCACCGGGTACATAGGGGCCCACGGCGGGGAGGCATACGCCCAGGGCAGCCCGGACGCCATGGGGGGGTTCCCCAGCCTGCGGAAGGCCCACTGTATGTTCGGCTGGGACTGGGGGCCCCGCCTGCCGGACGCGGGCATCTGGCGGCCGGTGGAACTGCTGGGGGTGGAGGGGGCCCGCATCCAGGAGGTGCGGGTCCGGCAGAAACATACGGGGGGCAGGGTGGAACTGTCCCTGGGGGTGAGCGCGGTCTCCCCGGCCGGGGTGGAATTTGCCGCCACGCTGACCGACCCCCAGGGCCGGGTGACGGCTTTTCCCCAGCGGCCCATGGGGCTGGCGGTGGAGGATCCCCAGTTGTGGTGGCCCAGAGGCTACGGGGCCCAGCCCCTGTACACCGTGACCGTGCGGGCCCTGGTGGAGGGCCGGGAGGTGGACCGCTGGGAGCGGCGCATCGGGCTGCGCACGGCCACGGTGGCCATAGAAAAGGATGCATGGGGGGAAAGCTTTGCCCATGAGATCAACGGGGTGCGGGTGTTTGCCATGGGGGCGGACTACATCCCGGCGGACAATATCCTCTCCCGGATAACGCCGGCGCGCACCCGCCGGCTGCTGGAGGACGCCTGCGCGGCCAACTTCAACACCATACGGGTGTGGGGCGGGGGGCACTACCCGGACGACGCCTTCTACGACCTGTGCGACGAACTGGGGCTGCTGGTGTGGCAGGACTTGATGTTCGCCTGCGCGGCCTATGACCTGACCCCGGCCTTTGCCAGGAATATAGAGGCCGAGGTGGCGGACAATGTGAAACGCCTGCGGGACCACCCTTGCATCGCCCTGTGGTGCGGCAACAATGAGATGGAGCTTTTTGCCCAGGAGGGCCTTTGGGTGGACAGCCCGAAACGCCGGGCGGATTACATACGGATGTACGAATACCTGCTGCCCAAGGTGGTGCTGGAGCACGCCCCGGACGCCTTCTACTGGCCGGGGAGCCCTTCTTCGGGGGGCGGGTTTGACGAGCCCAACGGCCAGGCCAGGGGGGATGTGCACGACTGGAGCGTGTGGCACGGGGTGCAGCCCTTTACCGCCTACCGGAAGAATATGGGCCGGTATATCTCGGAGTTCGGCTTTGAAAGCTGGCCTTGCCTTTCCACGGTAGAGGGCTTTACCCTGCCGGAGGACAGGAACCTGTATGGGTATATCATGGAAAAGCATCAGCGGTGCCAGATGGGCGGGGCCCTGCTGGCGGCCTATATGCAGCAGTACTTCCTGCGCCCAGGGGATTTGGACACGGCGCTGTATGCCTCGCAACTGTTACAGGCCCAGGCGGTGCGGTATGGGGTGGAGCATTTCCGCCGGGGGCGGGGGCGGTGCATGGGGGCCCTTTACTGGCAACTGAACGACTGCTGGCCGGGGGCGTCCTGGTCTTCCATTGACTATACCGGCCGGTGGAAGGCCCTGCACTACTTTGCCCGGCGGTTCTTTGCGCCGGTGCTGCTCTCCTGCCAGGAAGAGGGGGCCATGAGCCGGGGGCTGGGGGTGAATGCCCAGCCGGCGGGCTGGACGCCGGCCATGACCCTGTGCGTGACCAACGAAACCATGGGCAGCCGCCCGGCGCTGGTGAAATGGGCCCTGCGGGACCGGCTGGGCCGGGTGAAACGGGAAGAAGTGATCTCGCTGCTGGCGCCGGCCCTGGAAAGCGCCTGGTTGGATCGGGTGGAGTTGCCGGAGGCGGATATACGGGAGGATGTTTTGACCTACACGCTGTGGGAGAACGGGGTGCAGGCCAGCTTTGGCGCGGTGATTTTTGTGGAGCCCAAGTATTTCCGCTTTGCGGACCCGGCGCTGGGGTGCCGGGTGGAAGGGGACGAGATTGTGGTGACGGCCAGGGCCTATGCCCAGGGGGTAGAGGTGCGCAACGCCGGGGAGGACCTGGTGCTTAGTGACAACTACTTTGATATGCTGCCCGGAGAGCGCCGGGTGAAGGTGCTGCGGGGCAAGCCGGTGGGCCTGCGGGTGCGCAGCGTGTACGATATACGATGACGGAAAAGGGGGAGAAAGGGATGAAGGGGCTGGAGGGGCTTACCCTTGTGCACTACTGCCACAAAAACTGCGAGCCCCTGCATACGATCATGAGCCTGCCAAGGGAAGAGGCGTTTGCCCTGGCCGGGGCGTTGGCCAGGGAGAACCCGGAGGAAACAGCCTTTGGGCGGTTTGCGGATTTTGAAAACTACTACCCCCGGCGCCTGGAGGTGGAGCGGCGGCTTTACCAGCGCTTTCTCCGGCTGGGCGGCCGGCCGGAGCAGGAACATCCCCTTTCCTTTGTGCTGGAGGGCAGCGAAATGCTGGACCGGTGGTTTGGCCGGGGGCTTGCGGTACGGGCGCCCCTTTCTGCCATACCTGCCCAACTGGTAAGCTTTACCTATGGCGACAGCATGACGGTGACAGAGCGGCAGGGGGACTTTACCATGCTGACCAAGGCCATGCTGGCAAAGGCCATAGAGGAAAGCGGCGGGGCCGGGCGGTTTGTGGAGGAAGTGAACGGGCGGTTCAACTACATGGAAGTGCAGTTTTGGGGGGACAGGGCGGCCCTGGGGAGAGGGAGTGTCCATAAAGAAGAGTTTATGACGAAATGTTGGCCTCCGGCAGTTTAGGGCTTGTTTGAAAATAGAGGAAATGACGGAATTTTGACCAGAAACGGTCAGCTTCAAGGAGAAAACCGCAAGGAATACTTGCGTATTACGAGGATTTTCGACGCAGAAGATGGCTGCTTCTGGGTAAAAAGACGGCGTTTTCGATTTTTCAAACAAGCCCTAGGGGCTTTGCCCCTAAAAACCCCACCACCTTTGAAAAGGTGGACGAAACTTTTACTATTTGTTCGCTGGAGCCTCGTTTTAAACTCTTCATTTTGGACACACCCTGGGGAAAATAGCCCTTGACAAAGGCCAGGGGGCGTAGTATAATAGTGGGCGGAAAACAAAGCGGCGGTTTTCGGCGTAAGGAGAAAACCGGCCCACCCGTGCGGCACAGGCCGGCATTGGGTCAATAGCTTGGGCGGCCCCTGTTGTTTGGGGCGGCGCTTATGTGTTGATTCAGCGGGCGGGGTATACCGTCCGCTTTTTTGGCTGAGGATTTCTTGATGGAGGTGCTGAACATTAGCAGCAAGGAGCTACAGATCAACGAGCAGATCAGGGACCGGGAAGTAAGGCTTATCGACGCGGACGGCTCGCAACTGGGCATTATGCCCGCAAAAAAGGCGATGGAGCTGGCCGAGCAGAAGAATCTGGACCTGGTGAAGATCGCTCCCCAGGCCACCCCGCCGGTGTGCAAGATAATCGACTACGGCAAGTACCGGTTTGAGCAGAGCAAGCGGGAAAAGGAACAGCGGAAGAACCAGCGCGTGGTGGAGATCAAGGAAGTCCGGCTGTCGCTGAATATCGACACCCATGATTTTGAGACCAAGAAAAACCACGCCATCCGCTTTATAACAGAGGGGAACAAGGTCAAGGCGTCCATCCGTTTCCGGGGAAGGGAAATGGGGCACCCTGAGCTGGGGCAGGATATTATGCGCCGGTTTGCCGAGGCTATGGCCGAGGTGGCAAACGTGGAGCGCCAGCCCAAGCTGGAGGGCAGGACGATGCTGATGTTCCTTGTGCCCAAGCCCGTTAAGTAAGGCCCGCCGGTTGGGCCACAAAACCAAGGAGGAATAAAGTATGCCGAAACTGAAAACCCACAGCGGCGCCAAAAAGCGCTTTAAGCTGTCTAAAAACGGGAAGGTCATTCGCGGCCACGCCTTTACCAGCCACCTGTTTAACGGCCATGGCAAGACCCCGAAAGTGAAACGCCATGCCAGGGGCACCACGGTGACCGACAAGACCAATACCGCCGCCGTGAAACGGATGTTGCCCTATAAATAAGCCCGGCAGCAGGGGCCCAGCGGGCCTTTTGGGAGAAGGGCAAGGACAGGAAAATGCAAGCGGCACCGGCCGGCTGGCCCGGTGCCGACGGAGAATAGGCGGCCCCGGAGGGACCGCATTATGCCGGCGCTGCCGGGAAAGGATTGAGAAGAAATGGCTAGAGTAAAAGGCGCGATGATGACGCGCAAAAGAAGGAAAAAGGTACTGAAACTGGCGAAGGGTTATTGGGGCGCCAAGAGCCGCCACTTTAAAATGGCCAAACAGGCTGTTATGAAGTCCGGCAACTATGCGTATATTGGCCGTAAGCAGCGCAAGCGGGATTTCCGCCAGCTATGGATCACCCGCATTTCCGCAGGGTGCAAGATGAACGGCACCAATTACTCCACCTTTATGAACGGTTTGAAGAAGGCGGGCGTTACCCTGAACCGGAAGATGCTCTCTGAGATTGCCATTGCCGACCCCCAGGGCTTTACCGCGCTGGTGGAAAAGGCGAAGGCCGCGCTGTAAGCGAATAGGGTTTGCCAGGCGCGTGATGCGTACCGTTCCAATTAAGCAAATTGCGCCTGAGGCAACCTGCCTTGGGCGTTTCCGTTCTGGTGGGAGGGGCGGCAGGGCGGGCCGGAAGTATCTTTGCGCTTTGGTTGAAAGGGGTGTTTCCAGTGGGGGTTGAGGTCATCACCAGCCGCCGCAACCCGGTGGTACGGGCCGCGGCGGGGCTGGCCGGCTCTGCCCGGCAGCGGCGGGAGGCGGGGCTCTTTTTGTGCGAAGGGGCCCGCCTGTGCCAGGACGCGGCCCTGTCGGATGTGGGGGTAGAGGCCTGCTTTTTCACGGCCCAGGCCAAGAAAACATACGCCCAGTACCTGGAGCCTGTGCTGAAGGTGTGCGGGCAGGCATACGAGGTCAGCCAGCCTGTGGTGCAACTGCTGGCTGACACCAGAAACCCCCAGGGGATTTTCTGCGTGTGCCGCCGGCCCCAGGGGATGGAGGGTGTAATCGGCTTTGCACCCAAGGGCCCCTGCCTGGTGTTGGAAAACCTTCAAGATCCTGGCAACCTGGGGACGGTTTTGCGCACAGCGGAGGCGCTGGGCCGGTTTCGGGTCTTTTTGCTGGGGGATTGCTGCGACCCGCTGTCCCCCAAGGCGCTGCGGGCCTCCATGGGGGCGGTGTTTCGGATGGAGCTGGCTTTGGAGGCCTCGCCCCGGCGGCTGTTTGGGCTGTTGCAGGCCCACGGCTACGCGGCCCACGGGGCGGTACCTGCCCCGGAGGCCCGGCCCATCACCGAACTGGACTTTACCAGGGGGCGCCACGCGGTGCTGATTGGCAATGAGGGCAGCGGGCTTACCAGGGAAACGGCAGGGCTGTGTACGGACCTGGTGACGATCCCGATGGGGGGCAGGGCGGAATCACTGAACGCGGCCGCGGCGGCGACGGTGCTGCTGTGGGAGATGGCAAGGGGGCGGCGGGTATGATCGACAAGGACGTATTTTGGGTGTGGGCCCAGCACGCCTTTGGCGAGGGCAGCCCCAAGCCCTGGCATATCCACAACACCTTTCCCGGTGGGCTGGAGGGCTTTTACCGGGCCGGTGCCGGGGAGTGGTGCAGGCTGGCGTATATCTCCCGCCAGCAGATAGAGAGCCTGCGGGCCTTTGACCTGAAAGCCGCCATGGTACGCTTGCAGTTTGCCGCCCAGATGTGCTGGCAGTTGCTTACGCCGGAGAGTGAGAAATATCCCCCGGATCTCAGGAATATTTCTGACCCTCCTGCGGTATTGTATATGAAAGGCGAGATGGCCCCCCTGGCGGACGCCCCCTGGGTGGCTGTGGTGGGGGCCCGGAAGGCCAGCGAGGCCAGTTGCCAGGTGGCCAGGAAGATCGCCCACCAACTGGCCACGGCCGGGGTAGTGGTGGCCAGCGGTATGGCCCCGGGGGTGGACACCGCCGCCCAGGAGGGGGCCATGGAAGCCTTTGGCCGCACGGTATGCGTGGCCCCGGTGGACCTGGCCAGCCCTTACCTGGACCGGCCGGTCGGCCTTTGCCGGCGGGTGGCGGAACGGGGCGGGGTGCTGCTGAGCGAGTATTTTTCGCAGCGGAACCCGGCACAGGGCGGTTTTCATCAGCGCAACCGGCTGCTTACGGGTATGTGCGCGGCAGTGGTGCTGGTGCAGGCCGCGGAAAAAGGGGGCACCATGCTGTATGCCCGGCTGGCGGCCAAGCAGGGCCGGCCGGTGTACGTCTACCCCGGACCGCCGGATGACCCGGCCTTTGCGGGCAGCCGGGCGCTGCTTGCCAAAGGGGCCAGGCCGGTGGAATCGGGCTGGGAGATTGTGGAGGAAAACCCCGGCTGGCAGCGGCAGGGGAAAAGGGCTGCCGGTATGGAGGCAAGCCCTGGCAGGCCCCGGAGAAAGCCGCCCCGGCAGGCGGGCCAGAGGGCCCAGGGGGCGCTTTCCGACAGGCCGCCGCCAGGGGCGCCAAGGCCCGAAACCCCGGCGCCGCCCGGCCCCGGACAGCCCGCCGGGCAGGACGGGGGACTGCTGGCACTGCTGGAAAAGGAACTGACCGTGGAGGAGCTTTCTGCCCGGAGCGGAGTGGAGGCCGGGCTGCTGCTGCGGGCGCTGGCCAGGCTGGAACTGCTGGGCCGGGTGGAACGGGGCCAGAACGGCCGCTACCGCCGGATATGAACCGGGAGCCCGCCAGTGGGGGATTACAAATTTTGTTATGAAATAAAGGATACGATTATGGCAAAATTAGTCATTGTGGAGTCGCCTTCAAAGGCAAAGACCATTCAGAAATATTTGGGGCCCGGCTACAAGGTGGTGGCCTCGATGGGCCATGTGCGGGACCTGCCCAAGGCCCGGCTATGTGTGGACGTGAAGGACAATTTTAAGCCCAAATACACCATTATCAAGGGCAAGGAACAACTGGTGAAGGACCTGAAGGCAGCCGCGGCGGAGGCGGACGCGGTGCTGCTGGCCACCGACCCGGACCGGGAAGGGGAGGCTATCTCTTGGCACCTGGCCTATATACTGAAACTGGACGAGGACGCCCAGGACCGGGTGACCTTTAACGAGATCACCCAAACCGGGGTGGCCGAGGGCATGGCCCATCCCCGTACCATTGACATGGACCTGGTGAACGCCCAGCAGGCCCGGCGGATTTTGGACCGGCTGGTGGGGTATACCCTCAGCCCCTTTCTGGTAAAAACCATCCGCAAGGGGCTTTCGGCGGGCCGGGTGCAGTCGGTGGCGGTGCGGATGATCGTGGACCGGGAAGAGGAGATACGCGCCTTTGTACCCAAGGAGTACTGGAGCCTGGACGCGAAACTGACCGCGCCCCCCTCCCGGTCGGTGTTCCAGGCGGCATTTTATGGGGATGAGAACGGGGAGATCGAGATTACCAGCGGCCAGCAGGCGGACGCTATCCTGGGGGAACTGGAGGGGGAGGACTTTATAGTGGGCCCGGTGAAAAAGGGCAAACGCACCCGCCAGCCTGCCCCGCCCTTTATCACCTCAACCTTGCAGCAGGAGGCGTCCCGGAGGCTGGGGTTCCAGGCGTACCGCACCATGCGGGCGGCGCAGGAACTGTATGAGGGCGTGGACATTGAGGGGCAGGGGGCCGTGGGCCTTATCACCTATATGCGTACCGACTCGCTGCGTATCTCGGAGGACGCCATACGGGACGCGGCGGCCTTTATCGAGGAGCGCTGGGGCGGCAAGTACCTGCCGCCGAAACCCCGGCACTTTAAGTCCCGCGCAGGGGCCCAGGACGGGCATGAGGCCATCCGGCCCTCTACCATCAGCCTGAGCCCGGAGCGGGTGAAGGACTCGCTGACGCCGGACCAGTATAAGCTGTATAAGCTGATTTGGGAGCGGTTTATCTCCAGCCAGATGGCCAACTGTGTGCTGAACACCACCCAGGCCAATATCCACGCAGGGCGGTATATCTTTAAGGCCAGCGGCTTTAACGTGAACTTTGAGGGCTTTACCGCCCTGTACGAGGAGAGCAAGGACGAGGCGGAAAAGGCCGGTAAGGATCTGCCCCCCCTGGAGGAGGGGATGAAACTGAAGGTGCGGGACCTGGTAGGAAACCAGCACTTTACCCAGCCGCCACCCCGGTATACGGAAGCCTCGCTGATCAAGACCCTGGAAGAGAACGGTATTGGCCGGCCCTCTACCTATGCGGCGACCATCTCTACCATTACCATGCGGGAGTATGTGGTGCGGGAGGGCAAAGCCTTTAAGCCTACGGAATTGGGGGAGGTGATCACCAAGCTGATGAAGGAGCAGTTCCCCAAGATCGTCAACGTGAAATTTACCGCCCAGGTGGAGGACGACCTGGACGCGGTGCAGCGGGGGGACGAGGCTTGGGTGGATACCCTGCGCACCTTTTACGACGACTTTGACAAGACCGTGCAGAAGGCCAAAAAGGCCATGGACGGGGTGAAGATACACCTGAAAGAGGACGAAACGGACGAGATCTGCGACAAATGCGGTAGGCCGATGGTGGTGAAACACGGGCGGTTTGGCAAGTTTATTGCCTGTTCGGGCTACCCGGAGTGCCAGAATATCAAGAAGATTGTGAAAACGACCGGGGCCGAGTGCCCGAAGTGCGGGGGCAATATTATTGAGCGCAAGTCCAAGAAGGGGCGGGTGTTCTACGGCTGCGACCGCTACCCGGATTGCAATTTTGTTAGCTGGGATCCGCCCAGCAAGGAGAAATGCCCGGTGTGCGGCAAGGTGCTGATGCAGAAAAAGACCAAAGACAAGCGCCTTTACTGCGTTACCGAGGGCTGTACTTTCCCCGGCAAGGAGCCGAAGGAGTAGGGGCGCCGGCCGCCGGGGGCGGCCTAAAAAAGCAGAAACGGTACCGCTGCCGGGTTGCCGGCCGAGGGGGAGCCTGCCTCTGTGAGGGCTGCTGGTAACGGTAGGAAAGCTTTGGAAGATTCTTTAAGCCGCCGGAGGCGGCCTAAAAAAAGCAGAGGCGGTACCGCTGCCGGTCGAGGGGAGAGCCTGGCTCTACGAGGGCGGCCGGTAACGGCAGGGAAGCTTTGGAAGATTCTTAAGAAACTTTTCACGAAAAGTTTCTTAAGCTGCCGGAGGCGACCCTAAAAAGGGCAGGAACAACCTTAAAAAGGAAAGGAGCAGCGCCAAAAATGGAAAGCATAACGGTAGTGGGCGGCGGCCTGGCAGGGTGCGAGGCGGCGTGGCAGATTGCCCAAAAGGGTGTGGCGGTACGGCTGGCAGAGATGAAACCGGCCCGGTACAGCCCGGCGCACAAGAGCCCTTTGCTGGCTGAACTGGTGTGCTCCAACTCGCTGAAGGCGGCGCGGATAGAGAGCGCGGCGGGGCTTTTAAAGGAGGAGATGCGGCGGCTGGGCTCGCTGCTGGTGGGCTGCGCGGAGCAGGCCAAGGTGCCCGCGGGGGGCGCGCTGGCGGTGGACCGGGAGGTGTTCTCGCGGCTGGTGACAGGGGCCATAGGGGGGCACCCGCTGATCACGGTAGAACGCCGGGAATGGACGGGGCTGCCGGAGGGCGTAGCGGTTATTGCGACCGGGCCCCTGACCTCCGCGGGGCTGGCGGGGGAGATCGGGCGGCTATGCGGGGGCGGCCTCAGCTTTTACGATGCGGCCGCGCCGATTGTCACCAGGGAGAGCATCAACATGGCCCGCTGCTTTACCGCCGACCGCTACGGCCGGGGGGAAGGGGAGGGCGATTACATCAACTGCCCCATGAACAAGGAGGAGTATGAGGCCTTTACCGACGCCCTGCTGGGGGCGGAACGGGCGCCCGTACACGGCTTTGACGTGGCGGGGCCCAAGGTCTATGAGGGGTGTATGCCCATTGAGGTGCTGGCAAGCCGGGGGCGGGAGGCCATCCGGTTTGGGCCCATGAAACCGGTGGGCCTGGTTGACCCCCGCACCGGCCACCGGCCCTGGGCGGTTTTGCAACTGCGTACGGAAAACCGGGAGAATACCTTGTATAATCTGGTGGGGTTTCAGACCAACCTAAAGTTTGGGGAGCAAAAACGGGTGTTTGGGATGATACCGGGGCTGGAAAACGCCGAGTTTGCCCGGTATGGGGTGATGCACCGCAACACCTTCCTCCAATCCCCCGGACTGCTGCAGGGGGATTTTTCCCTGAAGAAGAGGCCCACACTGTTTTTTGCCGGGCAGATGACCGGGGTGGAGGGGTATATGGAATCTGCGGCAAGCGGCATAATGGCCGGGCGCAACGCGGTGCGGCGGCTGCGGGGGCAGGAAACCGTGGTGTTGCCGGATACGACCATGACCGGCGCGCTGAGCCGGTATATCTCCGGGTATACGGGAAAAGACTTTCAGCCCATGGGGGCAAACTTTGGCATACTGCCCCCGCTGGGGGAACAGATACGGGACAAGCGGGAGCGGTACGGCCGCCTGGCCCAGCGGGCACTGGAGGCGCTGGAGCCCTGGCTGGCCCGGCTGGAAACAGAGTAAAGGAGAGGGATCATGCGCATTATTGTAGACGCCTTTGGCGGGGACAACGCCCCGGGGGAGATTTTGCTGGGCTGCGCCAGGGGGATGGAGAACCTGGGGATTGACATTACCCTGACCGGCGACCGGGACAGGATATTGGCCGCGGCAAAAGAGATGAACGTGGCCGGGCAGGTGGAGAAGATGGAGATCATCCACTGCCCACAGGTGCTGACCATGGAGGACGAGCCGGGGAGCATCCTGAAGGAGAAGGCGGAGAGCTCGATGGCTGTGGGGGTACGGGCTTTGGCGGAGGGGAAGGGGGACGCTTTTGCCAGCGCGGGCAACAGCGGCGCCCTGGGCTTTGGGGCCCTGCGGGTCGTCCGCTGGCTGAAAGGGGTGCGGCGGGGGGCCTTTGCCCCGGTGCTGCCTACCACCCGGGGGCCGTTTATGATCTGCGACGGGGGCATCAGCGTGGAGGCGCGGCCGGACTGGCTTTTGCAGTACGGGGTGATGGGCTCGGTGTACATGGAGAAGGTGATGGGGATTAAAAACCCCCGGGTGGGCCTGGTGAACGTGGGCACCGAGGACCACAAGGGCGGCGACCTGCGGCGGGAGGCCTATGCCCTGCTGAAAGGCAGCCGGACGATCAACTTTATTGGCAATGTGGAGGCCAGGGATATCCCCTATGGCGTATGCGATGTGGCGGTGGCGGACGGCTTTACCGGCAACACCGTACTGAAACTGTACGAGGGTACCGCCCTGGCTATGATGGGCATGGTAAAGGAGATCTTCCAGAAAAATGTGAAGAATAAGCTGGCCGCAGCCATGATTTACGGCGATTTGCAGGGGCTGAAAAAGCGGATGGACTACAACTCTTACGGTGGCGCGCCGGTTATTGGGGCCTCGAAACCCATGTTTAAGATGCACGGCAATGCCAGGGCCAGGGCGGTGGAGAGCGCCTTGAAACTGGTGCGGGACTGCACCCAGTCGGGCTATGTGGAAACACTGGCGGAGGCGTTCTCCCAAAAGGCAGAGTGACGGGCGGTGGTTCGGAGGCTTTGGCCAGGAACTGGCCGGGCAAATGCCTGCCCGGCCGGGGCGGCGGAGTAGGCGTAAAAGGAGGCTAAAGGACAGATGAGAGCGCTTGAGGAATACGAAAAACTGATAGGGTACGAGTTTAAGGACAAGTCTTTGCTGGAAACGGCGCTGACACACGCATCGTATGCCAACGAGAACCGCTGCCAGAGCTATGAGCGGCTGGAGTTTCTGGGGGATTCGGTGCTGGGGTTTGTGACGGCGGAATACCTGTTCCGGCATTTTTCTGACCTTCCGGAGGGGCAGCTTACCAAGACCAGGGCCGCGCTGGTGTGTGAAAAGTCCCTGTGCGGGTTCTCGCGGGCGCTGGAGGTGGGCAGCTTTTTGCGCCTGAGCCACGGGGAGATGCACTCCGGCGGGCGGGAGCGGCCCAGCATATTGGCGGACGTGTTTGAATCTACCGTAGCGGCGGTGTACCTGGACAGCGGCAGCCTGGACACCGCGAAGGAGCTGATCTTACGTTTTGTGGCCCCGGCGGCCCGCACCAGGGGGGGCAGGGCCTTTAAGGACTACAAGACCACCTTGCAGGAGATTATCCAGCAGAACCCGGAGGAGCGGTTGGAATATGTGCTGACCGGCGAGAGCGGGCCGGACCATCAAAAGCACTTTACCGTGGAGGTGCATTTGAACAGCAATGTGATTGGCAAGGGCGGCGGCAGGAGCAAAAAGGAGGCCGAGCAGCAGGCGGCCAGGGAGGCATTGGAGTTGATGGGCTATTGAGCGGGCCCAGACACCATGGGAATATCGCCCTGTTTGTGCCCCATTTGGGCTGCCCGCACCAGTGCAGCTTTTGTGAGCAGGGGGCCATCACCGGGGCGGGCCACCGGCGGCCGCCTACCCCGGAGGATGTGGCCCGCGCGGCCCGGATCGCGGCGGAAAGCGGCCGGGGCAGGGAAACGGAGATTGCCTTTTTTGGCGGCAGCTTTACGGCGATTGACCGGGGGTATATGCTGGCCCTATTGGAGGCTGCCAAGGCGGCGGTGGAGCGGTATGGGTTTAAGGGCGTGCGCTGCTCTACCCGGCCGGACGCCGTTGACCCCCAGGTGCTGGGGCTGCTGAAGGCTTACCGGGTGACGGCTGTGGAATTGGGCGCGCAGTCTATGGACAACGGGGTGCTGGCGGCCAACCGCCGGGGGCATCGGGCGGAGGACACGGTGCGGGCAGCGGGGTTTGTCTGTAAGGCGGGCCTGGAACTGGGCCTGCAAATGATGACCGGCCTGTATACCGACACCGACGAAAAAGCCCTGGACACGGCGGATAAGCTGATCGCCCTGGGGCCGCGGACGATGCGGGTGTACCCGACCCTGGTGTTGCCCGGCACGGAACTGGCGGCCCTATGGCAAGGGGGCCGCTACGCCCCTCAGCCGCTGGAAGAGGCAGTGGCCCTATGCGCCCGGCTGTTGGACCGCTTTGAACAGGCGGGGGTGCGGGTCATCCGCATGGGGCTGCACGCCGGGCCTGGGCTGGAGCAGGCACGGCTGGCCGGGCCCTATCACCCGGCGTTCCGGCAACTGGTGGAGAGCCGGCGGTTTTTGGGCCGGCTGCTGGCCACATTGGCCGGGCAGGGGCCGGGGGACTATGTGGTGGCGGTTTGCCCGGAGGATATCTCCAACGCCCTGGGGCAGGGGCGGGAGAACCTGGGCCGGTTGGAAGGCCTGGGCTACAGGGTGCGGTTTTTGCAGCAGGCCGGGTTGGGCCGGGGGACATACAGTGCCACCCGGATAGAGGAGGCCCGGCAGGAAAAATAGAACAGCGGGGCGGCCTTTTGGGCACCCCGCTGTTTTTATGGGCAAGTTTACGCTTACAGTTCGCCGGTAGCCGCGTTCCAGTCCACCAGCAGATTGTAGCGCTGGGCGATGATCTCAGCGGCACGGGCCAGGGTATGGTCTTGTTTCATGGGGGTACTCCTTTTTTTGATAGGGATAGGCCTATTATACCGGAAGGAACATGACAATATTATGTCATGTTTGACGCGTAGGCCAGGCTCCTCACAAAAAATTGGACCGGGAAGGGCAGGGTGTGCCCGTAGGGGGCGAAATGCGGCCGACGGGCTTGCAATTCCGGCCCATTTGGTATATGATGGAGGAAAACCAGAAAACGGGAGGACGCTATGGGTTTAGAAGAACTACAGGCAGTGGGCATGGCGGGTACACCGGTGCTGCTGGTGATCGTACTGGTGGCATTGGCCGCGGTGCTGGTATGGCTTTGGCTGATTGCGCCGCAGTTGTGGCGGCGGCCGGGCTTTGGGCTATTCAGGGCGTTTGACTATGCCCACCGGGGGTTGCACGACCTGGAAAAGGGGGTGCCGGAGAACTCGATAAAGGCTTTCCGGCTGGCGGAACTGGCCGGCTATGGCATGGAGTTTGACTTGCAACTGACGAAAGACGGGCAGGTGGTGGTGCACCATGACCCCCACCTGGAACGCAGTTGCGGGTCGCAACGGGTGATAGCGGAGATGACCTACAAGGAGCTGAAGGGCTACCGGCTGTTTGGCACCCAGGAGCGTGTCCCCCTCTTCCGGGAGGTGTTGGGGGCCCTGGAGGGGAGTACCCCGCTGATTATCGAACTGAAGGGCTATAACGACCCGGCCCAGTTGTGTACGCTGGTTATGGAGGAACTGAAGGGCTACCATGGGCCTTACTGTGTGGAGTCCTTTGACCCGCGGATTGTGCGGTGGTTCCGGGTGAACCGGCCGGAGGTGGTGCGGGGCCAACTGATGGGCCGTTTCAGGAAGGGCGACGACGGCCTTAACCGCTGGCAGGCCTTTTGTGGGCGCAACCTATTGACCAACTGGTACACCCGCCCCCATTTTGAGGCATACCACCTGCAAACCAGGGACATACCGGCCATGCACGCGGTGAGGGCGGTATTTGGGATGCAGGAGGCCAGTTGGACGATCCGCACCCTGGAGGAGTACCAGCGGGCAAAGGGCCTGGGTAGCCTGTGCATCTTTGAACATATCCTGCCGGCGGCAGGCCAGGGGGAGAAGGGGCGGCTGGCCGCGGGGCCGGGGGAGAACCCTTGCGTAACGGTGGCAAGCCGGGACGGGCAATCGTAAAACAACAGCCGGGCAGGGTGACTGCCTGGCTGTTGTGCTATAAACCGGCCCCGGCTATGGGGCGGCGATGGGTGGCTGCCTTAGGGCAGGGCGGCTTAGCCGATACCGGCAACGCTCACCTGGTCAATGCGCAGGCCGTAAGGGCCGCTGTAATGGGACGCCTCGTAGCGGTCCTGGGAGAACTGTAGGGCAGTCTGGCAGTCGAACAGGCTGCCGTTGATGGAACCGCCGGTGACCGGGGTGGCCTTGCCGTCCTCGATCAGATAGGCCAGACGGATTTCGCCCCCAAAGTGGCCGCTCATGGAATCCATCTGAAAATCGGAGAAAGTGACGGCCCACAGGCAGGGCCCGGCCTTCAGCTCCTCAAAGGGCTTGCCGGTGTTCAGGCAGCGGCCCTTGCGGTACAGGCCGGTGGGGCGCAGGCCCAGGTACCGGCAAAACCGGTTGTTGCCATGGATGGTTTTCAGCACGCCCTCCCGCAGCAGGGGCAGGTCCTCCATGGGGACGCCCTCTTCGCTGTAGGGCTCGGTGGCGCACAGATCCAGGTCCAGCCGGGCACCGGTGATCCCCTCGCCCTGTACCTGGTCGCCTACCTGCCAGGTGGAGTATTGGGGGTAGATCATGTGGGCGGCGGAGCGGTCCATATAATAGGAGAGCACGGTGGCTACCGCGTCGCCGCAAAGGACCACGTCGTACCGGCCGCTTTTCAAGATGCGCTGGGCCCGGGCACGGTCCCGGACAAAGGTAAGGGCCTGGGCAACTTTTTGGGACAAGGCCCCGGTGTCCAGGCTGTCATAGGAGAAGGTGTTGTGGATCTCCACATCCTCCGGCTCCCGGCACTGGACGACAAACTCCCCGTTGGTGCGGGCGTCGGTATAGGAGATATCCGTGCCGGTTGAGGAGAGGATGTGCCGCCGGGTGTGCACCACAAAAACCTCGGCCGAGTTTACAAAGGCATCGGCCTGGACATCCGCCGCAAACAGCGCCTGGGCCATTTTGCCCGCGCTTTCTGCCAGGGGGGATGTGGCCAGCGGGCCGGCCTTTTCCTTTAGGGGGGCCTGTACCGGGGCGGGCAGGTCATAGTAGGGGTTGGTGGCAAACTGGGCGGCGTAGTAGGCCCCGTCCAGTTCCTTCCGCAGTTGGGCATCGTCCATGGACTCCAGCAGCGTTACACTGGTAAAGCCCCGCAGGGGCTGGCCTTCGGGTTGTTCCACATCCCGGAAAACCGTTACCACGAACTTTCGGACATCCTTCAGGCGGCGGGTGTCCAGTTGCTTTTTTACAAAGAACAACTCGGCGGTTTCCTCGGTGGTGTCGTTGATACGCCACAGGCTGACGCCGCAGTCCTGTAGGGCGCTTTTAATGCGTTCAATCATTTCATTACCTCCTTAGCCCAAGCGGATGCGGGCTTTCATATAGGGCCCGCCGTCCGAAACCTTGACCCATTCCTTGTAACCCTTGCCGCAGAACCCGGAGCCGGAGAGTTCCAGCCCGGAGCCCATCATGCTGACGGATTTCAGCAGGTCCGGCACGTAGCCGGTTAGGACGATGGGGGAGAAAACCTTCCCGGTGAGTTTGCCGTCCTTGATCTCTTTTGCCACGGAAACCATGCACTGGATGCCCCAGTTTTTGGGGTCTTCCATGCCGGACATGGGCTGTTGCAGCAAAAAGCCGTAGCCGATGGAGGCGATCATCTCCTCTACGCTGTGGGAGCCGGGTTCAAAATAGGTGTTGGTCATACGGGTGTATGCCTTGCGCTCGTAGCTTTCCCGGCGGCCGTTGCCGGTGGGCTTTACGCCCAGCCGGGCGGCGCTGAGGGCATCGCACATACCGGTTTTCAGCACGCCTTTGTCAATGACCACCGTATCGCCAGTAAGGGTGCCCTCGTCGTCAAAGAACATGGTGGCGGCCTCGTCTACGGCGCTGCCGTCATGCATGGTGACCAGCCCGCTGGCCACATACTTGCCTACATGGCTTTTGCCCAGGGCCCGGTCTTTGACGAACATATCCATCTCCACCCCGTGGCCGAAGGCCTCGTGGACGATCATGCCGGTGGTGGCGGGGTCGCAGACGCAGTCGTACTCGCCGGGAGGGATGGGCTGGCTGTCCAGCAGGGCCAGGGTTTCGCCGGCGACCTTCTCGACGGCGGATTCTACGTGGTCCAACACCTCGGCGCCGCCCAGATTGGAGAAGGGCTGGTAGCTGGCTTTGATCTCCTGGCCGCGGGCAGCCAGCATACTCAGGGTGCAGGTGGTCCACATCAGGGTCTGGTCCAGGTCACGGTTTTCGCTGAGGAAAACCTTGCGGCAGCAGCGGTAGGCTAGCCCCAGGCTGGCATCCATAATGCGGCTATCCTGGGCCAGGGCTTTTTCCCGGATGGACCGCAGCTTGGTGATGATGGCCTCATCCCCCAGGGCACGGGGGTCTACCCGGAAGGGGGAAACCTTGCACAGGGTGGCGGGCTCATCGGCGGGGAGGGGCGTGGGCAGGGGCTGGGCATCGCCCAAAGCGGCATTTTGGGCAGCCAGGCGCTCTTTCAGGGTGGCGGCGATCTCCGCGACCCGGTCCTCGCCAAAGCGGTTGAAGGAGTACTCGGCGCAGCCTATGCCGTCGAACACCCGCACCACAAAGCCCGTGCCGCCGCCAAAGCCGCTGGCATCAATATTCACGCCGCTGCGGTTGATGCTCCAGCGGCGGGCGGCATCCTCTACGGCCAGGACGCTGGCGTAGGGGTAATCCTTCCGCAGCTCCTTTACCAGCGCCCGCAGGGCCGGCTTGGCCGAATCAATGGAAGAAAACACAAATATGGCCTCCTTTATGCATTTAGTATGATCGTATTGTACCTCAACAGGTGAGGTTTGTCAAGGCTGGCTTGGGGCGGGGGTGTGTCCATAAAGAAGAGTTAATGACGAAATTTTGGCCTCCGGCGGTTTAGGGGCGTTGCCCCTAAAAACCCCACCACCTTTGAAAAGGTGGACGAAACTTTTACCATTTGTTCACGGATCCTTGCTTTTAAACTCTTCATTTTGGACACTCTCTTGGGGCGGGGGCGCTGTACTTGCGACCTGCAAGGGGTACTTTTCCGAAACGGGGCGCTTGCCGGTGGAGGACGAAGGAATGGGAGGAAAATTTTATTGTCCGGAAAACTTAACTTTACCGAAAATTTGCCGATAGTTATTTTGTAAGGCCCATGAGGGGCCTGCAAAAAGGGTTTCACCCGGCATCGCGAGCCGGATGGAATACACCGCGCGGGGCCGGATAGTCCGGCCGGCTGTCGGGGCCCGGCGCATACAGGTGGAAGGATCCACCGAAGAAAATAATTTTGAAGGAGCAAAATTATGCGTATCCAACACAACATTATGGCTATGAATAGCTACCGGAACTACAACAACAACGCCAGCGCCCTCTCTAAGAACCTGGAGAAACTGTCCAGCGGCTACAAGATTAACCGCGCGGGCGACGACGCTGCCGGCCTGGCTATTTCCGAGAAAATGCGCGCCCAGTTGCAGGGCTTGAACGCTGCCCAGAAGAACGTGAAGGACGGCATCAGCCTGGTAAAGACCGCCGAGGGCGCCATGCAGGAAATTCAGGATATGCTGAGCCGCATGAAGTACCTGGCTACCCAGAGCGCCAACGGCACCTACGACAATGAAGTAGACCGCAAGGCCCTGCAGGACGAAGTTGACCAGTTGAACGCTGAAATTGACCGTATTGCCGACAGCGCCAACTTTAACGGCATTAAGCTGCTGGACGGCAGCCTGGCCGGTGGCGCGGTGAATTCTACCGGCACCACTTTGCTGGGCAAGAATATCGTTGAGTTCTCTGCCGCCAAGATTACCGGTGCGAATGGTAGCGGTAAAGCTGACTTGTCTGGCGCGAACATGAAAGCGTGTGTTGATACCTTTACGGTTGACGGGCAGACCTTGAAGATCGACTGGACCAAGGGCGAGGCGAAGAAACTTTTTGATAAACTGAATGTAGACCAGTCGAATACCAGCGCGCAAGGCTTTGAGGGCCTGGCCGACGACTTGACCAAGCTGCTTAACGATGAGATGAAGGCCCAGGGCCTGACCGGCGAAGTGAAGGTGACGGTTAACGGCACTACTGGTACATTCTCTCTGGAAAGCACCAACGAGTCCGCTACCGGTTCTATTGGTTGGACGGGCAGCAGCCTTCCCGTTGCTGATGTTGCACTGAGCGCAGGCACGATTCTGTTCTCTGCAACAGCCGGTGTGGGCGGTGTGACTGAGGCCAAAAAGACCCTTCCCACCGCGATTGCTGGGGGCAACTTCAACATGAACATCAATGGCACCACCGTCCAGGCAACTTACGCTGGCAATGCCAAAGATGATACGCTGGATGCTGTAGCAACTGCCGTGCAGACCAGCATTCAGAACGCTGTTGGCGCATACAACACCGCGATGGGTTACACCGCTGGTGATGACAAGTACCTTACTAAAGCGGACTTCACTGTTGAGGCTGATCCCAGTGGTGGCTTGAAAGTGGTTTACAATGGCAATAAGGATGTAAACTTTAGCTTTAGCGCCAGCGAGGCTGGTGTTACCGGCAAGCCCGATAAGACTGCCGGCCTGCTGGGCCTGGAGGGCGGCTCCAGCCATTCCGGCGGCGCTGCCGGCCTGGACCTCCAGATTGGCGACACCGGCGACAGCTTTAACCGCCTGACGGTTTCCGTTGAGGATATGCACGCTTTCGCGCTGGGCGTTTCCAACGTGAACATCGGCAACCCCACCGGGGCGCAGACCTCTATTGAAACCATTAAGAACGCTATCAACAAGGTGTCCTCTGTGCGCGGCCTGCTGGGCGCTACCCAGAACCGTTTGGACCACACCGCCAACAACCTGAGCGTGATGACCGAGAACATCACCGACGCTGAGAGCACCATCCGCGACACCGACGTGGCCGACGAGATGATGGCTTACACCAAGAACAACATCCTGATCCAGAGCGCACAGGCCATGCTGGCCCAGGCGAACTCTGTACCCCAGGGCGTGCTGCAACTGTTGCAGTAAGGGTAGGCTTTGTTCAAAGCTACGAAAGTTGTGTAATACAAGTTGGGCCGGGCATTTGCCCGGCTCTTCTTTTTGCGCAAATACCTGAAAATGCACGCAGAAAAGCTCCCCGTAAGGGGAGCTTTTCTGGTTTGCCTTACTCGCTGGTAATGTACTGTTTCAGCACAGTTGCGGCCTCGGCCCGGGTGCCGCCCCCAAGGGGGTCTAGCAGCCCGTTGCCTTTGCCGTTTATAATGCCGCTGCCAACGGCCCAGCGCATGGCATCCTGGGCGTAGGTGGCTACCTTGCCGCCGTCGGTAAAGGCGCTAAGGTCACCTGTGGCGGTGACGTCGCGGCCCTTGTACTTGGCGTAGTTGTACAGAATCGCGGCCAGTTCCTGCCGGCTGATGGGCCTATCCGGCCGGAAAATGCCCCCGCCGTACCCGCTGACAATGCCGTTGCTGCTGGCCCACTCAATGGGTGCGGCGTAGTATAGCTTGCTGTTCACGTCCGAGAAGGTGCCGGTGCTGCTAGGCTCCGGGTTGCCCTCCAGGTTGTGGAGTATGGTGACGATCATCCCACGGGTGGTGGTGGTGTGGGGGCCAAACAGGGTGGTTTCCACCCCGCTCATCAGCCCATGCTGCCGGGCGAAGAGCACCGGGCCATAGAACCAGTCGCTGGCGCGCACGTCGGTAAAGGGGAACTCGGCGGCCGGCCCTACGGGTGCATCGGCCATGCTGATTTCGGTATCGCCTTGACACAGCAGGCCCAGCCGGGCGCTGAGGGGGAATATCCCCTGGCCTTTGGCGGTCAGGCTGCCCAGGGCCACGGTGGTATCGGTGTTCAGCGCGTAGGCCGAAACCAGGTACAGGGTGACGGTGGTTTTGCCGCCGCCCTTACTTACCGGCGTGGCGAAGGCCGGGCTAAACGCCAGGCTGTCCGCCGGGGTCAGGGCGATGTCTTTGGCCTCGTAGTCACCCTGTAGGGTGACCTCCAACTGTACGCCCCGCAGCACGGTGTTTTCTACCAGCCCGGTCAGCCGCAGTTGTACCGAGCCGTCCTTTTCCAGGCTGAACCGCACGGTGGGCACCGCGTCCTCATAGGCGGCGGCGGGCAGGGCCGGGCACAGCAGGCATAGGCACAGCAGCAGCGCCAGGATATTGCGCAGTTTTTTCATGATGTTCTCCCTTCTACGTCAATTCTCGTTGAGCACGATCTCCGGCAGGTCTTCGCCGCCGGGGCTCAGGGCCCACAGGGTGCTGGCAGTGGTCAGCCGGGGGCTATCCGGGTCGTTGGGATCATCTACCCGGTACAGTTCGGCCATTACCTCGCTGGGCAGCAGGTTCACGCCGTCGCAGTGGGTGGCGTCCTGCAACTCGGCCTCCCGCTGTACATTGGGCACAAACAGGAACAGGCCGTCGCTGATATCGCTGACTTTTTTATCCTCCGGCACCTGGGAGAACAGGTAGCAGTCGCCGTCAATATCCCGGATCTCTTCGGTGGTTTCCACGGTTTCCTCGCCCCGGTCATCTACCACGGTTTTGGTAGCGGTGAACTTGCCTTTCACCCGGATGGAGGAGTAGTAGGGGTCGCCCCGGTAGGTACCGGCAATGACCAGCGTACCGGCTTTCAGCACATTGCCCCCGCCGCAGTCGTAGTCGGCAAAGAGCCGGCCGACAAAGCCGCCCTCCCCGGTAAGGAAGGAGATATCGTCCCCGGCGTAGCTGATCAGTTGGATATTGTCCTTGCTGATGCCCGCGGGCAGGCCGGTGATGGTGACGGTTTTGGCATCGTAGGTCCAGATGGTGCCGCTGGCACTGTTTGTACCGGGCTTGTTGAAGTAGGTCACATAGCTCTGGGGATCGTCGGCGGACTGGCTGTCCCCGTAGCTGCCGGAACGGGCTACGATCTTTTTGCCGCCCATATCCGTGACAGACACCTCAAAGCTGCCGCTGCCGGGCAAAGTGTTCAGCAGCTTAAGGCCGGAAACAGCGGTTTCCCCTTTCAAGGTAAACACAGCGGTGGTGCCGCTGAGACTCAGGTCATACTGGCTGGCGGGCACGGTCTTGTCATAAGCGACCCGTACCTGCATCCCGCCGGTGGTGTCAATCAAGTTGCCCAGCAGGTCGTAGGTCTTTACCGAGTAGGTAAAGGCCAGGTGGTTGCCGGAGCCGATCTCATCGGTGTAGAGCAAGGAGCCCTGCACCTGGTCCGGGGTTACAAAGGCAATGGGTTTGCCGTCCCGGAGGATCTCGTAACCCTGGATGTTCACAGCCTCCCGTGTGGCAGCGGAGATTTCAACCTGGTTGACGCTGCCCGCCTTTAGTTTGGCACTGAGCAGGTGGTTTACCGAGCCGGCGCCGGTGCCCGCCAAGCGCTCCCGGCGGCTCTGGTCGCTTAGGTACCACAGGGCCCGGGGCTCGGCGGGATAAGAGGCCAGTTTGTCTTTGACGGGCTGGCTCAGGCGCATCCCCCAGCGGGTAAAGAACTCCGTGAGGTTCTTACCGGCAACGCCCGCAGCGGTCAGGGCCATTTTTTCGTCATAACTTAGGCTGCTGAACCCGGTGGTATAGGTGCCGGCCTTCCAGGCCTTAAAGAAACGGTTATAGAAGTCAGCGGGCGCGGCACCGTCATAGGCCAGGTGCAACTGCCAATACATGGCCAACTGTACGAATACGTCATTGCTCTCGCCGGGCAGGCCCTGGGCGGTTTTGGTAAAGGCTTTGGCGTACTTGCCGCTGGTTTCCAGACGGGAGGGGAGGGTGCCGTTTTTGCCGTCCCAGGTCTGTACCATGAGGGAATAGATATTGTTGGTGATCTCCGCCCGGCCCAGCTTATCCATGTTATGGCCGATCTCGTGGGCGATGCCCCAGCCGAAGAGCTGGTTGGCCGTGGCCCCGGCGGCCAGTTGGGAGATGGGCCGCCCACCGGCCATGCCTCCGCAGGAGCCGTAGCCGATGCCGATGTGGTTGCCCGCCGCGTACATAAACGCGCCGGAGAACATTTGCATACACCGGATGTTTTGGCGGGATTGCATATCGTTGTCATGGTAGGTGTTGTCAATGCCCTGGGTGGTTTTGCAGATGTGCATCAGGTCCTCCCAGGCCAGCACAGAGTTGAACAGGGCCTCCACCCGGGCGTCACCAGTGGCGGCGGTGCTGTTCTTTACCGCCAGGGCAGGCAGGGAGAGCAGCATGGTGGGGGTTGATATCTCTGTGACGTTCAGTACATTGGTAGTTTTATTGTTCTCGTTGACCCCGGCAGTGGCCAGGTACGCGTCCAGGTCGCCCAGGTACTGGGTGATGGTGTTGCGCCGCGCCGTTTCCGTCATATCGTACCAGCCGGACAGTTCCAGCACCGGGATGGCTGTGGCCCGCCGTATATGCAGGCGAACCTTCTCCGGGTTGGGGCCGGTATAGGTAAAGTACAGGCTGCCTCCCCGCTGGGTGTTCTGGCTGCCGATTTTCGGCACCAGCAGGGTGTTGCGGCCGTTCTCTACCGTGCCCATAGAACTGCGCCAGGCAGAGGCCTCGGCGTTAAACTGGCTGGCGTACACGGTCAGGGTGCCGCCCTCGGGTATACCCTGGGCGTACAGGGTGATCTCCTTATTGGCCAGGGCCGTTACCCCCAAGGGTTGCAGGTCGCTGCCCCCTTGGCTGTACTTCTGGCTGTCTGCGCCGGCGGAGCGGGACTGTACCCCTTCCTTGATCACCCCGGCGGAGGAGCCGCCCAGCAACTCACGGGCCAGGGCCAGTTCGTCAGCCAAAGTGGCGGTATCCAGGTAGTAATACTTCTCGTCGCTGTCCAGCCGGGCCTTCAGGGCGTCAATCTGCGCGGCATCGACCCCGGGGCGCAGGGTGGTGCGCAGGTCGTCGGCAAACAGGGCAGCAATCTCGTCGGGCAAGCAGTGGGCGGGGTCATATTTCATAAACATCAGCTCTGAGCAACTGACCAGGTTGTAACCGGCCTGCTCCACTGCCACGCTGATCTGTACCACCTTTTTGGCCGGCCCCAAGGGGAGCACCGCAAACTTTGTGGTGGGGATCAGCCCGCGGTTGGGGATGTTGGGCCAGGTCTGTACATAGCCGCCGTTGTTGCCTGTGTCGGTGTTGTTGTCCACACCGCCCCGCCGGGGATCCGGCACAATCAGCCGGCCGTTCTGGCTTAGGTCATCCCCCTCGTACCACACCTGTATGCTGTAAGCACGCAGCCAACTGGGGTAATTCCCGTCCAGCCGGGGGGCCCACAGCACGGCTTGCAGGTCTACAGGCTCAGTAAAGGTAGTGATCACGTGTTCGTTGCCGTGCCAGTTGGCGGCGGTCCAGTGGGTGCGGTAGTCGCCGTCAATGAGGTTTTGGGGGGTAAAGGGCGCGTCCGCGGTATACTCCCCGGCAGCATAGTTGTTGGGCCATGCCAGCCGGATATCCTTGATCTTATCCGGGCCCAGCAGGCTGGCGGTGGGGAGGCCCTGGGGGGTATCATAGTCTACCGCTTTCGGGGTGCCCTCGGAAATGCGGGAGGGGCCGCTGGAGCCGATCTCATTGCCCGCGACCACATAAACGCTATAGGTAGTGCCGTTTACCAGCCCGCTAATGCGGGTGCTGGTGCCCTTTATCATGCCGCCTGCCTGCTGGTATTGCCCGGCGGCATCCTTCTTTTTATAGTAGACCTCATAGTAGGTGGCCCCCTTTGAGGCTTTCCAACTGACGGTTAGGGCCCCGTCCAGTTCGCCGATGGAAACCATATCCGGGGCATCGGGCTTTTGGGCAGGCTGGGGCGTGGCGGAAACCGCCTCACAGGGGGAGCCCTCCCAGCCCTGGGCGATGGGTGTTACCTGGAACCAGTAGGTTTTCAGGTTTTCCAGCCCGGTTACAGTGGCAAAGGGCCGGTCTACCTCAAGCGTTTTGGCAGCGCCCTGGTTGCCGTCGAGCCAGTAGGCCACCCGGTAGCCGGTAACGTTGGGCAGTTCCCGCCAGCGCAGGGTAACTTCCCCGCTGCCAGCCTCGGCAGCCAGGCCGTTGACCAGCCGGTTGACGGCGGCAGGGTTCTCCGGGATAATGTCCTTAAGGAACTGGACAGACTCTACGGAAACCGTGCCGTCCTCTGTCTTTTCCACCCGCACGGTGATCTTTTTCACCGGCACCCGTTGGCCCAGATCAATGGTGATGGTGCGGGTGCCTGGGGTACGGCTAATGGCATACACGCCGGCAGGTATGGCAGCGTCAATGGGCAGTTCCTCGGTGGTGCCGTCCTCATACTCTACGGTTACGCTGCCCGTTTCTACGCCCCCCAGTTCCGGGGAGGTAATGGCAACCTGGCGCAGCTCTACCGGCTGGGAGAAGGGGATAGGCAGCGCCAGTTCGGTACCGGGCCCTGCCAGCGTAGCCCCCTGGCCGCCGGCGGTAAACAGGGAGGCCAATTCCCCCTCTGTAACGGTGGTGCCTGCGGCGGCCAGGTCCTGCGAGATCCCTTCCGGGTCGACAGGAGGGGCCAGCATAGCGCCCTCGGCCATAAAAGCCTCGCCGGTAAGACCCAGATTGTCATTGACATAGCCCAGATCCACTATGTCGATTTTTCCGTCGCCGTTCAAATCATACATAGCCAGGTCAGCCTCTTCGGTAGAGGCCAGGTGCTGGGACATAAGTTCCCGGTCTTCGGCATCTATCTGGCTGTCGGCATTCAGGTCGCCCAGGGCAAAGGTGCCGTCGCCGGTGCCCAGGGCCACATAGAGATCGCAGTCCTCAATGGTAAGGGGCTGCACAAAACCCTGGTAGCCCAGCCCGGAGAACACCAGGTCATAGGAACCCTGGGGCAGCCCGGATACAGCCAGTTCCAGGTATTTGGGCCAGTCCCCTGTGGTTTCGCCGCCGTCGGCATCCTTAGCGGCAAGGGTAGCGGCGTAGCTGCCCATCTGGGCCTCGCCGGGCTGCCACAAGGGCACTTCGCCCAGGGGCTCGCCGTTTTGGTAAAGGGCCGCCGTAACCTCATGGGCTTGCAGGGCCTCCAGGGGCTGGGGGTAGTCCAGCCGCAAGGCGGCGGTCAGCGAGCCCCGCGGCGGCGTGCTGTCCTCCGGCGCGGCGCTGGCTGCGGGTGCGGCAGGCAGCAGCAAAGTCAGCGTTAGCAAAACGCTTAGCAGGCCGGAGAGTATGCGGGTGGAAATCTTCATGATTTTGAACCATCCTTTGTGAAGTGTATTATGTTGGCCGGCGCAAGGGATGCATAGCCGCTGGGCCTGATGGCTAGGATCTGCAAGCGTTAAGCATTTGGTATGCCCTATGCCAAATGCCGGTACACGGGCTAAAAAATCCTATGGCTATAGCAAGGCTTGCGCCATGTTCATTATACCATTTGGATAGATGGGAACGCAAGGGGGAACCGGCAAATTATGTCAATCCACGCAGGGTTTCCCAGGGGTAGGGGCGCCGGAAAATTTCCGCGAAAAAATTTTGAAATACCCCTTGACTTTTTTCGAAAAATTGGTATAATATACAACGTGCCCAGCAGTTGACAGTATGTGATGTTTACTGGCAAATTGCTTGGTAATTATAGATAGCGGTATTGTGTAATGGTAGC
This sequence comes from Acutalibacter caecimuris, assembly GCF_034335085.1. Taxonomy (NCBI): domain Bacteria; kingdom Bacillati; phylum Bacillota; class Clostridia; order Eubacteriales; family Acutalibacteraceae; genus Acutalibacter; species Acutalibacter caecimuris. Next base: position 32,548 of record NZ_JAWXXJ010000026.1, read on the forward strand.
ACAGCAGACTCTGACTCTGTTTGTCTGGGTTCAAATCCTGGTACCGCTGCCACGGCTCGGACTTGGAGCTATGCGTTCCGAGTCCGAGCTTTTTAGCCGCCTCACCCCCCCCCACCCGAGGCGGCCTCTTTCGAGGTGTGGCTCAGCTTGGTAGAGCGCTACGTTCGGGACGTAGAAGCCGCAGGTTCGAATCCTGTCACCTCGACCATGTAGGGACGGAGATTTTGATACAATGAGTATCAAGATTTCCGTCCCTACTTTTATGCCGAAACGGGTATTTTTAACCGATTTTCGTACATTTTCAGAAAAAGCACCGCTGTGGGCCAGAACAATCTCCGGCCTGTAGCGGTGCTTTTTTGCTTTTCTCTGGATTCTGGACGCTTGTATGTGTTGAAACTTTGCATAAGGCGTTAGATTTTTGGGGTTGCAGGTGGAGAAAGCCAGAAAACCCGTTAAATTTTTGAGCAGGCGTTAAATCATTCTCATTGGCGGATTCGGCGGCACTCATTCGTCCACAGGAACGGGAATATAAACTCGCTCCAGAGGAATGACCTTTTTGTACTTGGGACTAAGATTCTCATAATACTTGAGAACCAGCGTTACAAGCTCATCCCCGTCAATTCCTCTGATAATGGGGGTGCTGTCCAGATACTTTCTCGCGTTTTTTGTGTAGCCTGACAATGATATGAACAATCCGTAGTCGCCCTCACGCATGGCCCCCTTCAGCGATTGAATCGTGGTCTCCCGAATGTCTCCGTCCTGGCTCTTTACCTGAACCAAAATCCGAGGGGGAAGCTCATCTTTGTACGCAGTTATGTCAATGCCGCTGTCGCCGCCCTGTGGTGAAAGCTCTGTGCGATATCCCATTGCATCCAACAGGTCAGCCACGAAACTCTCCAAAGCATAGCCCTTCAAATTCCGGCTAAGTTCCTTCAGTATGAAGTCCTTGGTGCTTTGTTTGATCTCCTCGGCTGTGGCGCCTACGCTTTCGTCCTCATCCTCCATTGCCGTCTTCTTGAATCCGGTATCCAGAGATGCCAAAAACTCATCCGCATAGTTTTTGATGGTGAAAAGTGACATTGCCGATCCCGATTCGTACAAGGCACCTTGTGAAAAGACGGTTCTGGGCAAATGTTTCAGCCACTTTACCTTGCGCCGATTGACATATTCCTGCGCCGAAGCCTCGTACTGATACTCTCCCTCAACAATTCCAATGTTTATCTCGCGGTTGCTTTTCGATGGAAACACCACATAGTCCCCAATCTGCACCTCATAGCGGAATCGATAAAGCATCCCCGCTGCCAGAGCAATGGCTCCTTTCTTGTCCTGCGGATACACTTCGGCATATTTTTTCTTGAATGCCTCGCGGTCATTCTCCATATCTGTGAGGTCGCCAAAAGCGCCCCATCCAATGGTTATGGTGTTGTCTTTCAAAAATAGGGAGTCATCCTGCGTATGGATACCCCATATCCTTCTCTCTGTTTCGTTCATGATCCTGCCCTCCTTCAGCAATAGGCCAGCCTATTGTCCGAAATGCTGCTCAACCAAAGCATCCAGGGTTCCCAGCTTGGATGCCTCTGCTGCATCCGCCTCTACGAAGTTATGGATGCTGTGTTTCAGTTCCTCATCAAAGCCGAGGATATAGTTCGTGGCAATCAAATAGATGATGCGTGTCGGAGCCATGCCAAAGACCTGCTCCTGGAGGATATGGCGGATACGCTCCCGTTCATCGGGATATGTAGCTTTTAGGCCCTCGCTCCGGTAAAGCCGTTTGACAATTTCGGTGATGTAAAGCCCGGACTTCATGTAGAGATCCGCAAATTTCTTTGTGGGGTCGTCAAAACAGCCGGGATTGTTCTCCTCAAGCTGGTCTACCATCATGGAAACTACCCACTTGGGGGTAAAGATTTGATTTGTTTTCTGTGGAGGAATGTAATCGAAAATATCCTCCTCCTGCGACTCATCGAAGTAATCTACAAGCTGCTGTTTCTTTTTCCAAAACTCCTCCACGGAGTCATTGAAAACGACCTCATCGAACAGGTGGCCCTCAAACCATGTGGTCTCCCCGGTTTCGGGGTCCTGATACTCGCCGCCGTCCCGGAGGAAACGAAAATCATCCTCGGTGATGCCGGTGACCTCCAAAAATACATCGTCCTCGGTGTAATCATCGAAGTTCGCGAGAGTGAGGTCCCCATCGCCATAGGCCATGATAAAGCTGGGAATCGTCCGGGAGAAACCACGCAGATGGGCGCGAACCTCCTCCTCAACAGTGCGCTTTTCCTGCTCGGCCTTGTGCCGCTCCATCTGCTCGATTACTTCCTTCGGCTTTTCCTCAATCGTCCTTTGAACGGTTTCCTGGACCGTTTCCATAAAGGCTTGCATCGCGGAATCCATGCTGGCCTTGAACGCGGATTCAGCTTGGGCGACCTCCTGCTCGGTTTCGGCCTCCTGCTGCTTACGCTCCAACTCAGCCTGGGCGATCCTCGCCTGCTGCTCGTAGTCACCTTGGATTTGCTCAAACGCGCGGTCGATGTCCCGCTCCACCTGGCGCTCAAGGCGGGCCTGCGCCCCCTTGTTCATGCCGTAGGTTTCCACCACAGGGGCAAGGACCTTCTCCTTCAAGCTGTCCTTGATTGCCCCGGCAAGGTTTTTGACCTGTGTACCCACAGAGGCAACATCATTACTTTCGGCAACGGCCTCCACCTGCTCCTGTACATCATGGGAGATATCCTCGTACAGTTTCTCTCCGAACAACCCCTGGGTCTTGCCGACAACGATCTCGGTCGGGATTTCCACCTCGCCGTTCTCATCCACGGACACAGTATCCATGCCGTCCAGTTTCTGCGGATCAGTCCGCTTTCCCTCCTCATGGGCAGGGGTGAGCTTCTCCACAATTTCCCGGACGATGGCCGGAGCGCCGAACACATTGCTGATATTCCGAAACAGGAAATTCGACATGAAACCCCGGCGTACAACTTCTTGGCTCTTGAGGCGGCGCGGAATGGAGAGAACTGCGGCAGCGTCCAGCTCAGTCATCCGGCCTTCATCGTCCTCGCCCAATACTGGGAAGAAATTTAAGAGCCGCCGGATGTTCTCCTTCCGGTCATCGGAGGTGCCGCGTCCGCCCACGGTGTCGGCGGAGAGATTGTTGGCAAACTCGTCAAAGATGATGAGCGTCCGGGCCGGGTCAAAATCAAAGACATAGGCGGTATCTTTTCGGAACCGCTGTCCGTCTCTGGTGACGATGCAGGGATTCTGCGCCCGGAACGCCGCCTGCATATAGGACGAGGGGCTTTTCATATTGCAGAGCATGAGGACGCCGCTCCACTCCGGGATGGTCACACCCACAGTGAGCTGACCCACGGTCAGGGTGATCGTTTTGTCGTACTGCGCAATGGCCGCTTTTACCTGGTCAAAGGCTTTTGCGGCCTGGGCATCATCGTCATCGACACGGCCATCACCGGCGGCAAGAACGACCTTGTACTCGCTGAATACGGGATCGTCCCGCAGCAGTTTTTCCAGGGCCTTCGCGCTGGCCACGCGGTTCAGATACCACATGGTATGGCAAAGCTCCTGCCGCAGCTCCAGGGTGGAGAACGGATACTTCTCCTGGGTGGTCAGCGCATGGAGGAACTTCTTGATCTCATCCTCGTGGATGAACTTTCCACTCTCGTTCGTAGCGAAAAACTCGTTGAGGTCAAAGGCGTAATCTACCGTCCCTTCCTCGTCCGAAAGGTCCAAGCCCCGCTCGATGCGCTCCCGGATCATGCCGGAGAGCTGATAAGTAAACATAGCCAGCCGGGGCAGCGGCTCATAGGGATTGTTATCTTCTCCGCTCCAGTTCTCCTTGGCCTCCTGTTCGTCCGCATAGGACCAGTTGAAAATCTGCTCTTTGGAGAATCGCTCACTGGCCAGGGCTTTGAAGGGTGTGCCGGAGAGATACAGCGTGTGCCTGCGCCCGATATTGCGGAAAGCGCGGTCTGTTTTCTCAGTGTCCACGCCCTCCTGGGCCTCATCCACGATCAGCAGGTCAAACTCCATCCCTGCTTGCTCCTTGCCGAACTCGTCCCTGTACTTTTTTGCCATCCACTTCAGCTTATCGTACTCGCCGCCGAAGTACATGGAGCCTTTCAGCCCTTGCAGTGATTCAAAGGCAATCATTTTATGGGGAGCATCGGGGTCCCTGAGTCCACGGGAAACAAATTCCTCCCGCGTCAGAACACCGGGCTTGTCCCTCAGCGCGTCTGTGTCGGAAACAAAACTGTATTCGCCCCGCCAACCGATGAACTTCATGAAATCATCGGCCCAGGAGTTGGCAATGCTGGGGCGGTTGGTGACAATCAGCACCTTGGAAAAGCCCATCTGCCGGATGAGGTCATAGGCAGTCAGCGTCTTGCCAAACCGGGGCTTGGCGTTCCAGAGGAACTCCTCGCCGCCGCGCTGGAAATACGCCTGCGTCATGGCAACGGCCTCCTGCTGCTCTTTGCGGAGGGCATAGGTGAGTTTTTCCGCATTCTTCCCCAGCGTTTCACGGCGGGAGAAGGCATTGAAATATCCCTGGGAGGTCGGCCCATCCACCTTGAACCACTCCGTCCCCGGAGTGCGCTCCACCCCGGCCTCCGACTCCAGAAAGGAGTGAAAGTCGTGGTCAGTGAAATACTCGCCGGAGCCGTCCTTGAACATGGCGTTGTCCTGCCACGCCAGCACATACTGGATGTCGGCGGTGTGGGTCTGCTGCTTGATGCGCTGGGCCACGGTCTGCTTTTCGGTGTAGCCGATTTTTGTCCAGCCGTCATGGTAGACGATGCCGGGGGTGTTGTAGGCGTAGATCATCGGAACCACGCGGGAGAAGGATTTGATTTTCGCGGTTTCCATCATTCCATCTCCTTTGCCTGGTTTTCTACGAACTTGATTTCTAAATCATCCAAACCGTACTTAGCATATAGCTGTTGGTCAATTTCATGGACAGATTTTGACCAGTCGATATCGGACTCAATCGTATAATCCTGGATTGGAATATATGCCCACTTCTCAGGCGTTATATGCTGGGTTACCTTCAAAACGCCAAGCAAAATCCTTACAAATTTTGTCTTTATATATTTTAATGCAGCATTTGCCTCGTCTTTTGTATCAAACGCACCAATGCTCATAAACGACTCAGTTGACCCTACATACGGTTCGCAGACAATTGGAGATGTCAGCGTCTCGCCGAGAACACCATTTCCGCTTGCCGCTGGCAAAAAAATCTTATACTTCGCAAGATTACTGACCTTGTTAATGTAGTCCTCACGAACATATTTGAACACACGCTCATTATTCGTGCGTCCGAGTACTCTAATGTAAGTTGTACCGTCTTGCGGGGCAACATCGTGAAATATCTGTGGGAGCCGATCAAACACATTTGTTTTCAAATCGTAGGCGTGTCCAGTGCTGAGTTGACCAGCAGCTTCGGGGAAATCTTCGTGCATCTTCTCCGTAAAATGATAGGCATAACTGGTAACTGCTGTATCGCTAAATGGTAAAAAGTCTGGGCGTTGACGAACTTTTTTGATAATTGAGTTCAGCTCTGGATAGGCTGTAAATGTCCCAATTGCGCCGTAATCTTTATGAATATCATGATAGGTGATGGCGATACCGCCTTTTATCACAGTATTGCTGAATACTTTGCTACTGTCTTGTTCGTAATACAAAACTTTAAGATGGGGGTCCTCAAGCATTTGCCGATTCCATTGCTTTGGCGTGGTTCCTGCATTAAACAGGAAACGCGCAGGATGTATCATCTCAACACCATCAGCAACTTTGTATGCAGCGTCAAGAAACAAGTGATAAATGGGAGGGGCAAATGTTTTGTTATCTCCAATTGTATCATCTTGATACGGCGGGTTTCCAATGATAAAGTCAAATTTCATAGCGCGATCCCCCTTTCGTTTCAATGACAGGTATTCCATGCTCCGATCACCACGCCAGTTAAAGATGCGGCAATTCGGCTGGCGGTTCTCCTCGTTGGCGTCCGGCGCAGGGGTGAACATACCAAAGAGGTCCATCTGTTGAAATTCTTCCTCCGCCGTCCCATAGGGGATGGCCCCCGACAGGCCGTCCATCTGCCAAATGTTCCAGGCAATGATGTTGATGAGCTTCTCCCGCTCCGCCTCTGTTGGCTCCCGCTCCCAGCGGGCCTGCAAATACTCCTCGAAAGTCATGAGGAGATTGACGCGGGCGATCAGCACATTGTCCCCCTGAAACTCAAACCCATAGGTCACCTGGAACGCCCGGACAGCCCACTCCAGCCATTCCGCCTCGTCCTGCGCGTTCTCATTGACCACGCGCAGCTTTCGGTCCAGCAGGCCAACGCGCTTGGGGATGGGGATCATCTCGCCCGTCTCCACATCATAACGGCTGACCAGATAGGGGGCCTCGCCGCAGGTGATTTCCAGGCGCTTGGAATCCACATATTTTTTCCAATCCTTCTTCGGCGGGAAAACCACCACTGGCGTCGGCCTGCCCTCGCAGAAGAACACCCCACCGGAGCCGAACCATACCTCGTCTGCGTAATCGTTCATCTTCCGGCAGATCCAAAGCGGGGTGAACACCTCCGCGTGCTGGCGAGTCCGTTCCGACTGCTGCTCCATCGCTTTCCGGGCGCGGGTCTTGATGACACTGGCATTGGGGCCTGTGATCAAATCCGGGGTGATAGGCTCGTTCCGCTCGTACCTTGCCCCAAGGGAGCAATAGGCGTTGGTCGCCCACATGATGTTCTTTTTTGTGGTCTTATCGATCAACAGCTTGTCCAGAAGGCCCAGCTTGTGGATTTTGAGAAGGTCGTCTTGAATGTTGATAACCACACTGTTCCTCCCTTCGGCCTTAACATTATGAAACGCGCAATTACACAACTATCCAGATTATATTTTAACGGATTCTTCCACTAAAAGCAATCCGCTTTTGACCTTCCAGAGAATTTTATTTGAGGACCACCAGCGGCACACCACATCGTTTGGCGTACTCCACTGTGTTCCTCGTTCCACCCGACTGGCCGTTATAGGCCGCAATAACCCGCGCCGAGTGGTCTATCATCCACTCGTTTCGCCGCTGGAAGCAATCACGGCTGTAACCGGGGCAGATAAACCGCACCAGGTCGGCCTGTTCCATCACCCGGCGATACCGCTCCTGCCATTCCCGGCTCCAGCGGTTCTCGAAACCCTGATATGGACTTGCGCAGATGAGCCGGATCGCCGCCCCCTCGTCCCGCAGGGCCAGCACGATCTCTGCCGCCCAGAGATCGACTCCTCGCGCCATTCCAGATATGAATGTTCGAAATCCGTCAGCAGTAGCTGTATGGATTTCTTTTTTTAGTCCCTCAATCACATCGGCCTCTGGCTTATCCAATTTTTCCGGCCTGTGGCCAGTGAAGCAACACCGATGCTGCCGCAGTTCCTGCTCCGTCATTTTACCGCCCTCCTGCAATGGTTGATACAGTTTAATATAACGGTATTTTCCGTACGAGTCAACTGTATAAAGCTATTTAAGTGAACGGTAAAATATTGTCAAGGGAGGTGGCATCATGGACACACATTCCAAACTGCGGCAGTTAATGTCTGAACGGGGATGGACAGCTTATCGGTTGGCAAAGGAGAGCGGCCTTTCCGAATCAACCCTTGCAAACATCTTCAAGCGGAATACTGTTCCCTCTATTTCTACCTTAGAGGCCGTGTGTGCGGCCTTTGGTATTTCGCTGGCACAGTTCTTTGCGGAACAAGATATGGTCGAGCTGACCCCAGAACTGAAAGAGTTGTTCGATAATTGGGTGTCGCTCACCCCGGAGCAGAAGCAGGCAGCACTACAGATGCTCCGGGCCATGAATACAAAGTAAAAAACAGGAAGTCCATTCGGACTTCCTGTTTTTTATTACAAAATGAAAGACGAAAACATACTATTTGAGAGGCTATCAATTTTCCTGCATCATCATCTTGTAATGCTGCATTTGGTTCAAAACATCAAACACTTGCCTGAATGCGTCCTTTAACAGTGAGGGATCAACAGATGATGCATCAAAGTATAAACCATCATTAAATGAGAGCGCCCCAACGTCCAGCACAGAAACCATAGCATCAACAATATCATATCTCGTATGATCGACTGTTCCATCAGGAAGACGGGTTTCAAAAGCAGAACGGTGTGTTTCCATTAAGTCACTTCGTATATTGCCATTAGAATACCCACACATCTGAAGGAAGTAGTATTCCAGAATCCGTCTGGAGACATTCATAAGCGCTACCGGGTCTTCCGATGTTCTGTACTCTCTCCACAGCGCCTCATAGGTATTTACAACGGGATTGCGGTTGATCTTGCCATCGCCTACGCGGGGACTGTCTTGTTCACATTTTTCGACAACAGAGCGATTGTTTGCCTGCTTTTTGATTTCGTAAACGGAGACACATTCATATGCAGCTATGCGGTTATAGACGATCTCTTTGAAGAAGAACGGATTGTGTGTCAGACAGAAAATCTGCCTGATATGGTCATCTACGTTTTCTTCTTCGGTCAGCTCATAGTTGTTATAGCATACAGCTATCATTTCCCGGACGAGAGAGGCGACAGTAAAGAGAGCGCTACTATCCATGCTGGAGACTGGATCGTCAATCACGACAATTTTATCTTTCATTTTGCCTTCGTCAGACTGACTTCCCATGACCATATGGTAAAAATACAGGAACGCTATAAAATGACGCTCACCCTCACTCAAGCCTTTTGCAATTGTTCCGTCTTCCCTGACGAGTTGATAGACATACTGCGCTCCCGGCTTTTCCCTCAGAGAGAAACCTTGAAAACCGGACGATTTTATGAGAGCGTTGATACTGTCCTTGGCGGCAGATGTGTTTACTGTCTGTTTGTTCAACTGCGCGATTTCGTCATTGAGCGTTCCGATATCGGTTTCTGCTTTTTCCTGTTCGCCCTGAAGCCTTAAAATCTCAGCCCTTATTCGATCATTCTCGCTTTGGTAAACAGCGATGTCTGCTTGACAGATAGTTGCCATCAGTGTCCATACCATGTTGGCGCATTCTTTCTGCTTTGTTGGTATGTTCGCAAGGATAGCGTTATTTTGCCGGATTTTCTGATTGATTTGTTCTGCCAGCTCATTCAAATCATGTAGATAGGTGGAGAGATCATCCAGCTCTACAACCAGGGTCGGGTCATTCCATTTCTTTTCGAGTTGCGCTACATTCGCCTTTGCTTTCTCCATGAAGAGTTCAAATTCTGTGGTATATGCCGCAAGTTGATCGCAGGCAAAGTTGCTTTTTGCATTTCCATTCAGAACAGAATAAATGTCGTTCAAAGCAGCCCTATAAGCCTGGATAAACTCCTGCAGTTGCGCCATTTCCTTCTTATACTGTTCATCAAAGCAGGAAGCAAGGTCGTCCTCAAAGCTGTCTGGGAGGTCTTGTTGGCAGTAAGGGCATTTTTTGCCCGCAGCGTGTTGGTACTCCCGGTGTCCCTGATTGACCCACGCTGTGGCATTCAACGCATTTAAAAAATCAGAAAAGGTCGTGTGGCTGCTGCTTACTATCGTCTTTCCCAAAAGTAAGGTCGATGGAATCGTTGAAGCAGACACAGACTTCAATTCCTCATAGTGCCTGCCGCCTTCACCATATGCTAAAGCATACAGCTCCTTAACCGCATCTTCGTCAACCGAGCCGGGTTTGTGCTTCATAAGTTCGGCGACAAATTTCTTTTTATTTGTAGTAAATCCTGTCTGTGTTGCAGGATACATTTTTCTTGTGGCTTCGCTTTTTCCCCAAAGAGCAGACACAAGGGTATTGAGTATGTTCTCCAATTGATTATTGTTTTCTGTAATCTTTCTGCCTATTGCAGTTCTATTATCAGACAGATTTTTTAAATCGGCAGACTTTTTATCTATCGTTGCTTTAACGGTGGCGTTTTGCTTTGTTATGGTAAATACGCCAGGAATGTTTCCATAACTCTGTATGTTTTCCTGAATGAACTCCTCATTATACACCTGAAGTTCGTAATCTTCAAGAAAAATTCCGGGACTCCATTCTGTGGTTTCCGGCTTACCAATCAATTTAGCAATCGTGGATTTACCTGTTCCGTTCTTCCCAAAAAAGTAATTTATCAGAGTGGGAGAAAAAACCTCATTTTGAAAAACAGGCGAATTTACTGTTACTTTGCCAATCAGGGCAGACACTTTTTCTGTCATGACGTCCTCCTACTTAATCTCAATATTCATCGCTACAAAGGCATCTATCAAATTACATTGCTTGATTGCCCAGTGTTCTACATCAAGCTCATTCCGCAGGGGTGCGGATGCCATATGTAACAGTGCCGTATTTTGGTTTAATATCTGCTGGGAAAACGCCTGAAATCCGCTGAAATATATTTTTATAACCTCACCCTGCGGCACAGCGTTAGATATTCTTCCCACAAGAGCCGGATGGTGAGGCTCTGTTCTTTTGTAATACATATTTCGCTTGGTGAATATACAGGGCATAGTTCTGAGTTCATCCATATTTGCCGGATTCAGTATTCGGTATTTATCTCGGACATCTTTGGGTGTGTACTTCTGCAAAGCGCGATCTTTGGCTATGGAGAACACGCCGTCTTTATATTCCTCATTTTCCAACACAAAGAGACAGTAATGTGTTCTGCTGAGGGATGCCCATTCCATAGCGTGCGTCACTGGATTATCTGCTGGTTTGGCTCCGAGCATGGATAATAGTCCGATTAGTTCGGGACCGCTCACGTTAATATTAATCGGACCATGATTTTGCAAAATTTGAATGCCATCTCCTTGGTTCACCAATATGTTTGGATTTGCGGCCTGGGCTATCGCAGATGTGATTTCCGACGGAATCATCTGATTTTTATCCATTAGACACTTCCTTGTGAATATCATGTTCGCCATATGCAATCAATTTCGGGCAAAACTATAGTGTATTTTCTATCACCATCAATCATCCCTTGTGTTTTGCCGTGGTGATAGGTTAATCGTTCCGTAATTGACACCTATCTGGACGCCACTACCGTTATTAATAAGCACAGACTGGTTTATAATTTTTGCTTCCTGTTCTCCTTTATCAGAACATTCGTCCACAACCTCTATCTTGGCATATTCTGATTCATCTTCTTGACCATCATCAGTTTCTGACTCTTCAGCAATTGTTTTCTTATCAATTGGGGTATACCAATCAACATTTATCTTCCGGGAAGAACCTAACAAAAAATCGTTCCCCAGTTTTCGTTCATGACCACTTTCTTTGCTCCCCCACGTTTCCAGCGTAGCTTGTCCAGATATATTATCAGAGCGGTTCATCAAGATGTAATGTACTATGCCTATCAAAAAGGATTGAAATTCAAAATGTGTTGTTCCCAGTAAATCTGGTTTTGAAAGAGGCACGCCATTTTGCTGTGTATAGAATTGAACGTCATCCCCTGCATCATGTTCTATTACATCAAGCAGTACCCGTACAAGCCATGCTGCCTTTGAGGGATCGAGAAAGTTATCTGTAAATTTCAGCATCCGCTGAAGTGCGCTATCGTAATTGTTTACTACATCGTAGTCATAACTATTGGAAGTGGCGTTATCATTGAATGGAATGCACACACTGCCATCAATTTGGCATTCACGAAACTGAGAAGTGTTCTTTTTTAGGCTACCTCCTTGGACACAGGTATAGTTTCCGGTGATTGCTTGTATCAGTCCCTCCATCATTTCAGGGTCTGATAAATGATCTTTTACCCCTTTTTCCCGTTCCCTTGCGTTGGTTCTCGGCTTTTTCGTCTGCACAAGCAGGAAAAAGAGAGTTCCTCCGCAGAGATACGGGATTTTTTTATTTTCCACGTTTCTGCCTCCCACTCAAAAAGTAACGTTATCCACAAAAGTAACTTCGCGCAGGTATTGACAGAAACGGTATCTACGATAAGTTCCCTGTCATGAGTTGGCCACTCAAACAGCCACCGCCCGACCGGGTGGCGGCAGCAACCATCAACACCACGGGATGCACCCGAATGACTCGAAAGGATAACCGATATGCAGCAAGTTTTTATCTGCTCCCCCTACCGCGGGGACATCGAAC
>NZ_JAWXXJ010000027.1:0-43703 GCF_034335085.1 Acutalibacter caecimuris
GAGGGAAGGTATGTTGGTGAGGAGAGTATGGAGGGCGTGGAGGACTTGACAAGGAACAGTCGGGGGAAAAGTAGGGAGGTGGGCGTATTGAGGGGAAGGAGAGGAAGGGACGGGGGACATCAGAGGGGAAAAGGAGAAGGAGTGGCGCTTTGGTGGGGGTGGGGTGGGGAGCCTCAAGAGGGAATGGGGGAGGGGTGAGGGACATCAGAAGGAAAAAGGGGGAAGGTGTTTTGGGGGGAGTATTGGGCGGAGAGCATTAAAAGAAAAAATGGGAGAGGAAAAGGACAAGGAATTGGAGAGGGGCGGGGGACACTCAGAAGGAAAAAGGGGGAAGTTGTTTTGGGGGGAGTATTGGGCGGAGAGCATTAAAAGAAAAAATGGGAGAGGAAAAGGACAAGGAAAAGGATTGGGAGAGGGGCGGGGGACACTCAGAAGGAAAAAAGGAGAGAATGCGGGGAAAGAGGAAAGAATTGGGAGAGGGGGATGGATTAAACGGACGAAACATAGAAGTTTCGTCCACCTTTTCAAAGGTGGTGGGGTTTTTAGGGGCAAAGCCCCTAAAACGGTGGGGCATGAGCGAGGGGAGGACAGGGGGAGGGGAATGGAAAAGCGGGCCGGGGAGGGGGACTCCGGGGCTCGCTTTGGGGTGGGGCAGGGTTTGGGGGGTGGGCGGGGTCAGTCGGGCTTTTGGGCGGCGGTGCTTTTGGCGCGGGAGAGGATTTCTTCCATGCGGCCGCTGATTTTATCCTCGGCCTGCTGCATGATGTGGCCGTAGATATTGGTGGTGGTGGCCACGCTGGAGTGGCCCAGCCGGTGGCTGACGCTGATGCTGTCTACCCCGCTGAACAACAGGAGGCTGGTCATGGTGTGGCGGAAGGCGTGGGGGTTCAGGTGGGGCAGGCCGTGGCGCTTTTCAAACCGGGTGAGCCAGTTGCCCAGTTGGGAGGGGTTCATGGGGCCGCCGTGCTCGCCGGTGAACAGGTAGGGGGAGGCTTTCCAGCGCTGGCCCTGGCAGGCGATTTCCTCCTGCTGCCAGAGGCGGTAGCGCCGGAGCAGGGCCATGGTTTCCTCCGGCAGGCGGATGGTGCGCACGGAGTCACGGGTTTTGGGGGGGCCCTCGTACAGGCCCCGGTCCGCGGCGTAGTGCATGGCGCAGTCGATTTTAATGGTGCGGCGTTCCCAATCCACCTTCTCCCATTTCAAGCCCAGCAGTTCCCCCCGGCGGCAGCCGGAGGCCAGGAGCAGGTTGACCGCGGCCTGCCATTTGATGGGCTCGGACTCCAGCGCGTTGAGGATGGCGCCCACCTGCTCCTCTTGAAAATAGTTGGGGTCCATGCCCTCGCCCCGCCGGGGAGGCACGGCTTTGCGGGCCGGGTTGTAGGGGATGAGCAGCTCTTTTTCTGCCTGGCCCAGCACGGTGGACACCAGCAGGTGGCAGTTCATCACTGTGCGGGCGCTGAGGGTGCGCTCTTGCCGGACCGGGGTGAAGAGGGCGCTTACGGGCATATCCAGGGCTTCGGCGATGCGCTGGGCGGTGGCGGGCTTTACCGGGTGGCCCGCCCGAAGCCGGGCCAGGCTGACCCGGCGGCCCCCTTTGGCGGGCAGGTCGCCCATGACCCCGCGCTGCTCCAGGATCTGCCAGAGCAGGGGCTTTTCCTGCTCCATCTCGTTGTCGTTGCGGGCTTCGGGCGCGGAGAGGGCCTGGTAGAGCAGGTTCAGGTGCTGGGGGCGGATGTCGCAGAGTTTCATGGGGCCCAGCACCGGCAGCACCCGCTTGAGGCTTTGGCGGTAGTGGATCTCTGTCAGGTGTTTCATGCCCATGGTGGCTTTGCAGTCCAGCACATACTCGGCGTACTCGGCGAAGGTCTGCCGGCCGTCAGCGGCGCCGCCCTGCCGGCAACGGCGCTCGAACAGGATGGCCTGCTTTTCCGCTTCTTTGCGGGCGCGCTTTTCGCCCCAGCCCTCCGGCACCCGCCAGGTGCAGGTGTAGGGCGTGAGCTGCTTGCCCGTTTGTGGGTCCCGCCCCCGATATACCCGGATGCTGTACGAAATGACTTTCCCTTCTTTGTTCTTCCTTTTTTGTATGTTCGCCATACTGATCGGACTCCCCTTTCCCGCAGGCCGTAGCCCGCCGGTTTTTTTACTAGGATACCAGTTTTTGACGAATTATGTCAAAAGTTGTCACCCTGCTGGGGCGCTGCCCCAGACCCCGCTGGGGGCTGCTCGCCCCCAGGCCCCTCGCTGGGGCGCTGCCCCAGGCCCCGCTGGGGGCTGCTCGCCCCCAGGCCCCTCGCCAGCGCTTAGGCCGCGCTGGACCGGCCTTGCGGGCCCTACCAAGGCTTGGGATATAAGAAAAAGCAGCACCCCTTTTGCGCTTTGGGGGAACTGCTTTTTCTTTTTGTTTTTTTATTTTACTTATTTCTATTTCTTTATTTTTTATTTTCTTTTTTCTTACTTTATTTTTTTACTTTCTTTTTTGGTTTGTTGATTTTTTTGGGGGGCTGTTTTCTTGTTTTTTGCTTTTTTAGGGGGCGAAACCCGGATTTTTGGGGAGTCCGGGTTTCGGAAAAGGGGTAGGGTTGTTGGTGGGGGATTAAGCTAATTAGCCGAATTAGGCTGCGGGGGCCTGGGGCTGGCAGTAGATGGCGGTGCCTAGGATTTCCTCGGGGATTTGGGCGGACAGGGCGGCCATGGTTTCTTGGTTGACGCTGACCTGGCCGGAGCCGAAGGAGTAGACCGGGAGCTCGGAGGCTTTGCGGCCGGCGGCCAGTTGGACGGCCATATCGGCGGCCTTATTACCGGCCTCGGTATAGTCGATGCTGATGCAGGCCATGCCCCCTTGCAGGACGATATCCTGGGTGGAGGCGTACCAGGGCTTGCCGGCATCCCGTGCGGTTTTGGCGGCCTCGGCCGCGGCGGCGGCGACGGTGTTATCCACCGGGGTAAAGACGGCCCCCACCTGGCCGCAGAGATCTGCCATGCACTGGGGGGCCTGGCCGGCGTTGGCGGCCTGGGACTCTACCACAGTGATGTTGCGGCTGGCGCAGTACTCTTTAAAGGCTTTTACATAGGCGGCTCCAAAGGGACAAGCCGGGTCGTAGAGCAGGCCCGCGGCCTTCAGGTTGGGGTCTACTTGCAGGGCCAGATCCACGGCGGCCTGGGCCGCGGTCAGGTCCTCCACGCCGGTCAGGTTGCCCGCGGGCTGCTGGGGGTTTTCCAGGCCCAATTCTGTTTTGGGGTCGCTGACGCCCAGAAAGACCACCTTGGTGTCCCCCCCTGCCGCGGCCTCAACCGCTGCCTTTGCCGCGGGGGTGGAGATGGCCACGATTACATCCACCTTGTTTTTCACGAACTTTTCACAGATACTGGCGGCCTTTTCCGTGCTGCCGCCGGCGTTCTGGTAATCCACCTGCATTTTGCCGTCATCCAGTCCCCACTCGTCCAGACGGCTCATCAGGGCCTGGCGGGCTTCGTCCAGGGGGGCGTACTCGATATACTGGACGATGCCCAGCTTGTAGGGCTGGACCCCCTTGTCCCCCTGTGCCTGGGAACTGGCCTGGGGGGTAGAGGGGCTGTCTGTTTCCTCCTCTTTGGAGCAGCCGGACAGGGCGCCGGCCAGCAGGATAAGCGCCAATAACGCGCAGATAATTTTTTTCATTTTCCTCTCCTTTGCCGAACGGTTTGGGGCCTACCCCATGTGGTTAGGGGACCAGTTCCAGCAGGGCGCTGACCTCGGAGCCGCGCACCTGGCCGTTGAAACCGCCGTTGAGCACGGCCGCGTAACGGTTCTGGTCCTGCATTTTATAGAACTCTACCTGATCCTTGCCGCCGCCGAAATATTCGTACTCCACTTTTATAGCCGGGGTGCCGCTGTAGTCCACCCGGTCCTGCATGAACACGGCCAGGCTGATCAGCTTTTGGTAGAAGGGCTGGTAGGCCTCCTCATAGTCTACGGTCTGGCCGCCGGCATCGGTAATATCCAGGATATACTGGATGTTGTCTTCGGTGGACTTTTCCTCATCTTTGGTGCGGGTGATATGGTACTGGTGCACCTGGTCCCCGTCCAGCGTGAGGGTAAGCTTTTCCACATTTTTGATGTTGGGGATCCAAATATAACTCATGCGCAGGGTGGTGATGGAGGTTTCTGCCCACTTTTCCACCAGGCTGTTACTGACCTGGTAGATCAGGTCCGTGTCGTCGGCGATCAGGTAGCGGTTGCCGTCGGCATCTTTTTTGCTGACAGCCAGGCTGTGCTTGCTGTCGTTCATATCGAATTCCACGGCGGCTTCCGGCTCTTGCAGGCCGTATTCCTCCAGCAGGGCTTCGGTGATGCCCGCCTCTACCACCTTGCCGGCGGTGAGGGTTTTGAGGGAGGTCATCAGCTCCTCGAAGGCGGCATTGCCGGTTTCTACAGTAATGGGGCTGGTCATCAGGTAGCCGCTGATGGTGGAGGAGGTGTAGGTGACCTCCACCGGCTCCGGGAAGTTTTCGCCGGACAGGCGCAGGCTGTAGAGGATATCCAGGGCGGTGGTTTCGCTGGAGGAGCCGTTTTCGTCCTCCGTCACCTCCACCCGGTCGGGGACGGTATAGATGCTGGTGTTGAAGTAATCGAACTTGCTGCCGTACACCTGCTGGGGCACGCTGGACACAATATAGACCTTGCCGTCTTTGCGCACATAGTGGCCCACGGACTCGGGGGCGGTATCGCCCATAAACAGGGTGTCGGTTTGGCCGTCGGTATAGCGGATGGACACCTGGGGGGCGTCGCTGCCCAGGCCGAAGGCGTCCAGGTCCTCCCGCTGGCCCAGGTCTTTGCTATAGAGCAGGCTGAGCAGGGTGTGGGCGGTGGCGGATATCTGGCTGTTGCTGATGTCCCGCTCCTGGTAGCCCTCCAGGGTGAAGTCCTCGCCGGCCGCGCCGCCGGACACGGGCACCAGCGTGAAACTGCCCTGGCTGTTCTCTACCTCAATGGCTTTGACCTGGCCGATGTCCCGGTCCAGCAGGCTTTGGCTGGGGGTGGAGGAGGCCGCGGGCAGGGAGGAGGTATCGTCCCCCTGTGTGGCAGGGGGGGCCTGTAGCAGCAGGAAAGCCGCGCCCCCCAGCACCGCCAGGATGGCGAGCATGATGATGGTATATTTTACGGTCTTTTTCATGGGTTTACAGGTGCCTCCTCTTCAGGAAGATGCACAGGCCGGCTGCCAGGATCAGCAGGGGCAGGCCAATGGTGAACACCCCCAGCCCCAGCATGGTGACGGTGCTTTGGGAGGCGGTTACGTCCATGACGTTGGTCTGGACGCGCTCGGTGCTGACGGTGACTTCGCTGCCGTCGGTATCGGTGGCAAACTGGAGCAGGTCTGTGATGAACCGGCTGTTGTCAAAGGCGGTTTGCAGGAAGGCATCGGTAAACATATAGGAGGAGCCGAACACGATGACGCTGCGGTAGTAGAACTTGTTGCCCTCGAACTGGGCCAGGGTGGAGGACAGGGTGGCCACCGCCTGCTGGGCGGTTTCCGGGTTTTCGGTTTCGCTTTCGGTGGTGGTTTCGGTGACCACGTAGGCACCCTCGGAGGTGGCGAGAAGGGTATCGGTGCTGATATCCCCGTTGCCCTCGAACATACGGGTGAGGGGGACGCTGGCCGGGGCGATAATGCGGCCGTAGGTGTTATCTTTGAGGGAACGGCCGATGTGGTCGACAATCAGGTAGCTGCTGTTGGCGGACACGAACCGGGAGGAGTCGCTTTCTGCCACCACGGCGCCGCTTTGCACGGAGATACCCCATTCCTCCAGGAAACCTGCCAGCTTGGGCAGGGCGGCCTGGCTGGGATGGAAGGTGGCCAGCACGGCGATGGATTCCTCACGGCTTTGGTCGGCCAGCAGGGTGCGCAGCTTGTCCAGCTCGTCGTCGGTGTAGTCGGTGGTGGGGGTGGCCAGCATGAGTAGCTGGGTATTTTCGGGGATATCCCCGGTAAGCAGGTCTACGGTTTGCACCTCGAAGTTCTGGCGCTCCATCATGCTGATAAAGGCGGGCATATTCTCGGCGGTGAGCATTTCCCCGTGGCCAGTGACCAGGGTGAGTACCGGGACTTTATCCATGTTGACCATCTCCAGGGCGGCGGCCAGGGCGCTGTCTACATTGGAGTAGGTTTCGGTGGCACCGGTGGTGGAGTTTTGGGAGCGGGAGAACATATCGTCTACGGTGAGGACCCGGTTGCGCTTTTCGGTATGCACCAGCACCCGGCCGGTGATCAGGGTTTCATCGGCATAATTGCTGATAAACTCCGGGTTGGTGTCCGGGTCGACAAACTCCACGTGGATTTTGCCGTTGGCCTCTGCCAGGCGGTCCGCCAGGTTGGCCACCTGGCTGGACTTGAGGCCGTAGCGGGCATAGGCGTTGTCGTTGCGGAAGGCGTCCTCGGTGCCGATCAGGTAGATGGTGGTTTCCTGCTCCACCTTGCCGGCGACTTCCAGGGCCTGGTCGGACAGGGTGTTCATGCCCTGGGCGGTCAGGTCGATATTCATGGACGGGAACCGCTGGGAGAGCAGGGACACCAGCAGGTTGAGCACCACCACAATGGCGATGAACACAACGGTCATGGCGGTGGCCATGCCCCCGCGCTTGAATTTGCCGCTACGGAAGGGGGAGGGCTTTTTGCCCGGCCGGGGGGCGGCGGGCCCGGTTTCGCCCTGGGGGGCGGGGGACTCTATGGTTTCCAGGTTCTCCGGTTTGCTTTCCTGGTTTTCGGGATTTTCCTGGTTCTCTTGATTCTGCCTGTTTTCATCCATTGCTTAGTACCTCCATTCTCGTTTAGCCTCAGCTCCAGCGTCGGCTTTCGATCCTGCGGGCGGTGAGGAACACGAATACCGCCATAACGCTGAGGAAGAACACCATGCTGGAAACGCTGAAAAGCCCCTGGGTGAAAATATTGTAGCGGCCGCTGAAGGAGAACCAGCTAACCACGGTGGCGATGGCCTGGTTATTGATAGAGGACGCCAGGGCATCCACATACATCAGGAACACGGACACGGCAAAGGTGCCGATGGCGGCGATGATCTGGCTGACGGTCAGGCTGGAGATGAACACGCCGATGGAGATCATGGCCCCGCCGTAGAGCAGGGTGCCGATATAGTTGCCCAGAATCTCGCCCCAACTGGGGCTGGAGAAAAAGCTCATGGCCACTGCCGGCAGCAGCCCGATGGACGTGGCCAGAAGGAACACAAAGAGGCTGGCAAAGAACTTGCCCAGCACAATGGCCGTGACCCCCACCGGGGCGGTGAGCAGGATCTGGTCGGTTTTGTTTTTTTGGTCATCCGTAAGGCAGCGCATGGTGATGATGGGGATGACCAGCATGGAAAAGCTGAACATGGTGCTGTAGACATACCGGGGGATATAGCTGGACGAGCCGGTGGCCATAACCATGAAGTAGAACAGCCCGTAAAGCGCGGCCAGAATGGCCACGCACACATACCCGATGGGCGAGGCGAAATAGGAGCGCAGCTCCCGCTTGAAAATTGCCGTCATTGTTGATCTTCTCCTTTCCCGTGCGCGGTGCCGGCGTCTGTACTGGTAAGCTGTAGGAACAGATCCTCCAGCGTAAGGTCGGTGTTTTTCAGGCCCAGCACCGGCCAGCCGTTACGGGCCATGAGGGCGAACAGGTCCCGGCGCAGGTCTACGTCCGGGGCGGCTTCTACGCTGAAGTCGCAGGCGCCGGGCTCTTTCTCGCCCATGGAGTATACGTCCACCACCCGCTCCATGGCCGCGATGGCGTGGAGGATCTCCCGCTCCGGCCCCTCGGCCCGGAGGATCAGCCGGTGATCTTGCGAGAGGTCGTGGGCCAGGGTGGCGGTGGAACCGTCTGCCACCAGCTTGCCGTTGTTGATGACGATGATGCGCTCGCAGACCGCCTGGACCTCCGGCAGGATGTGAGAACTGAGGATGACGGTGTGGTTGCGGCCCAAGTTTTTGATCAGGGTGCGGATCTCGATGATCTGCTTGGGGTCCAGGCCCACGGTGGGCTCGTCCAGAATGAGCACCGGGGGGTTGCCGATAAGGGCCTGGGCAATGCCTACCCGCTGCTTGTAGCCCTTGGACAGGTTGCCGACCAGCCGGCCGTATACGTTTTCGATTTTGACCAGCCTGCAGATCTCCTCTAGGTGCTGCTGCCGGGGCTGGATGGCTTTTTTCAGCTCGTAGACAAAATTGAGGTATTCTTTTACCGTCATGTCCATGTACAGCGGCGGCTGCTCCGGCAAATAGCCGATTTGCCGCTTTACCTCGTTGGGGTCGTCCAGCGTGTTTTTGCCCGCTACGCTGACCGTGCCCTCGGTGGCCGACAGGTAGCCGGTGATGATGTTCATGGTGGTGGATTTTCCCGCACCATTCGGACCAAGAAAACCTACTATGGAGCCCTCTTCTATCGTAAAGCTCACATGGTCCACCGCCAGGTTCGCACCATAGCGTTTCGTCAGATCCCTGACTTCTACCATTTCCGTGATTCCTCCTGTTTTTTCAAACTCTTTATAGTATGACAAAAAAGCGTCCTTTTGTCAAGCCTATTCCCTGATTTGACGGGCTTTGCCGGGGCACTGCCGGGGCTCCACCGGGGCGCTGCCCCGGACCCCGCTTAAGAACCTTTTTGAAAAAAGGTTCTTAAGAATCTCCAAAAACTTTTAAGGGGGCTGCCGGGGCGTTGCCGGGACTTTGCCGGGGCGCTGCCCCAGACCCCGCTTAAGAACCTTTTTGAAAAAAGGTTCTTAAGGATCTCCAAAAACTTTTAAGGGGGCTGCCGGGGCGTTGCCGGAACTTTGCCGGGGCTCCACCGGGGCGCTGCTCCGGACCCCGCTTAAGAACCTTTTTGAAAAAAGGTTCTTAAGGATCTCCAAAAACTAACTTTTTTCTGTTTTCTTTATTTATGGGCTGAGGGGGAGGGGGATCAAAAAAAGAAAAAGAAGAAAAAGTTTTTTCCCGCGATTGTGACCGGGCGGGGGGCTTTTTTGTAAGAAGGCCCTTGTAGCGGCGTAAAAGTTTTTGGGGGGTCAAGGGGGGATTTTTTCAAAAATCCCCCCTTGGAAAAAGTTTCCTCCAGCGATTGTGACCGGGCGGGGGGCTTTTTTGTAAGAAAGCCCCTGTAGCGGCGTAAAAGTTTTTGGGGGGTCAAGGGGGGATTTTTTCAAAAATCCCCCCTTGGAAAAAGTTTTCTCCGGCGATGGTGACCGGGCCGGGGCTTTTTTGTAAGAAAGCCCCTGTAGCGGCGTAAAAGTTTTTTGGGGGTCAAGGGGGGATTTTTTCAAAAATCCACCCTTGGAAAAAGTTTTCTCCGGCGATGGTGACCGGGCGGGGGCTTTTTTGTAAGAAAGCCCCTGTAGCGGCGTAAAAGTTTTTGGGGGGTCAAGGGGGGATTTTTTCAAAAATCCACCCTTGGCTTACACCCGGCTTGTTTGAACAGTATACAACGGGATTGTGAATATTACGTGAAGACAGGTGAAGAGTTGGTGATTGTTGCTTGACGTAGGGGGGGAATGCGATTACAATAGATGATGCAGGAAAAAGGACGGAGAATTTTGAACATGGAGGAGAAGGCGTATGGCGGATATTCGGGGATTTCGGGGGATGCGGTATGACACCGGGAAGGCGGGGGACATAGAGGCGTTGACCTGCCCGCCCTATGACATTATCAGTGAAGAGCAGCGGGCGGGGTACCTTGCCCGCAACCCCTGCAATGTGATACGCCTGGAACTGCCCAGGGGGGAGGATCCCTACCGGGAGGCCGGGCAGACCCTGGCCCGTTGGTTGGAAGAGGGCATATTGAAGGCCGACATGGATGCGGGGATGTATATTTACGAGCAGGAATTCCTCTCTCAGGTAGACAGGGGGGAGCCCAAGCGTTTGCGGGGGCTGATCTGCCGGGTGCGGCTGGAGGACTTTGACGCGGGGGTTGTTCTGCCCCACGAAGAAACCCTTAGCAAGGCCAAGGCAGACCGGTTGCAGCTTATGCAGGCTACCGGGTGCAACTTCAGCCAGATCTACTCTTTATATGAGGACGAGGGCCATGTGACGCGCCGGCGGCTGGACAACCTGGCCGCCGGGAGCGCCCCCCGGTATGCCTTTTCGGACGGGCTTGTGACCCACCGCCTGTGGGTGGTCAACGACCCGGCGGTTATGGCCGCTTTGCAGGAGGATTTTGCCGGGCGCAAGCTGTACATCGCCGACGGGCATCACCGGTATGAAACGGCCCTGCACTACCGGGACCTTTTGCGGGAACAGGACGCCTGGTGCCCGGGCAGCGACTATGTGATGATGATGCTGGCCGATATGGCCGACCAGGGGCTGGTGGTGTTCCCCACCCACCGGCTGGTGCGGGGGCTGGCAGGCTTTGACAGCGCCGCTTTGCTGGACAACTGCGGGGAGTACTTTGCGGTAGCGGCCCAGCCGGACCGGCAGGCCGCGCAGGCGGCTTTGGACGCTGCCTACCAGGCGGGCCGCCATGCCTTTGCCTACTTTGACGGCCAGAGTTGGCATACCCTTACCCTGGAGGACATGGCTGTGATGGAAACCCTGCTGCCGGAAAAGAGCCCCGCTTACCGGGGTTTGGACGTGAGCATTTTGCACACCCTGGTGCTGGAACGCCTGCTGGGCATTGACCGGGAGAATATGGCCAACCAGCGGAACCTGACCTATACCCGCGACCCCCAGGAGGCTGTGGCTGCCGTGGAGGCCGGGGACGCCTGCTGCTGTTTTTTGCTGAACCCTACCAGGGTGGAGGAAATAGGGGCTGTGGCTGCCTGTGGGGAGAAGATGCCGCAGAAATCTACCTATTTTTACCCGAAACTGATTACCGGGCTGGTGATGAACCAACTGGGGACGGAGTGAGCGGGGCATCGGCCAAGGCCCGGCGCTACCCTGGACGGGCGGTTTTGTTCGGACGGGGTTGGAAAGTGTCGGGTTCCATTTTTGAAAGGAGCGTTTTGTGTGAAACTGTTTGAGAAAACCATCGGCTCCCAGCCGGTTTTTGACGGGCGGATCATCCATGTCCATGTGGATCAGGTGGAGTTGGAAAACGGGCAGACCGCCGGCCGGGAGGTGGTGGACCACCCGGGCGGGGTGAGTGTGGCTGTGCTGACGGAAAAGGACGAGTTGATTTTTGTGCGGCAGTTCCGCTACCCTTACAAAAAGGTTTTGCTAGAGTTGCCGGCCGGGAAACTGGAGCCCGGAGAGGACCCCTTTGCGGCCATGAAACGGGAGCAGCGGGAGGAAACCGGCACCTGCGGGGAGAACTATATCCCGCTGGGGGAGGTGTACCCCACCCCGGGGTATTGCGGGGAGGTGATCCGCCTGTGGGCCTGCCGGGCCGTGGGGGGGCAGGGGGATTTGCACCTGGACGCGGACGAGTTTTTGGACACCCAGCGAATTCCCCTGGAAAAGGCTGTGGAGATGGTGTGCAACAACGAGATCCCGGACGCGAAAACCCAGATCGGGGTACTGAAAACGGCTTATCTGGTGCAAAAGGGCCTGCTGTGACAGAGGCTTTGGATCGGCCGGAAAATAGAGAGAAAGGGATGTTGCCTGTATGAATACCATAAAAAAGAGAATGATGGCTTTGGTGATGGCCGGAACTTTGGGGGCTTTGGCGGCGGTGCTGGCCGGTTGTGAGGGGAAGGACGCCTGGTCTTCCTCGCCTGCCTCGGAGCCCAGCGCTACCACGGCGCCGGCCCCCACGCCTGTGCCTACCCCCACCCCCGCGCCTACCCAGGCGCCTAGCCCCACCCCGGAGGCTACCCAGGCGCCGGTTGCCGTGGACGTGGAGGGGCTGTTCGCCGGGAACCCCATTGACGCCGCGGAGGAGGAGGCCATGAACAATGCCTCTAACGGCAGGGACGTTTACCTGGCGCTGAGCAAGTCTGAGGAGAGCTGGGGCGTGTTTGTGGATAACCTGACCCATGACATCGCCAGCCTGCTAAGCGAGAGTGGCACAGCGGAGGATGGCGATGAGATCTCCGCCTTTGAGCAGGAGGCTACCACGTGGACCCAGGAAAAGGATGAGGCCGTCGCGGAGATCCTGAAGGCGCTGGACGAGGGTGGCGCCGACGAACTGGAAGTGAAAAACCAGGCTGCCGATACCGCTGTTTCCCTGTACCGGCAGCGCGCCTTGGACCTCTGCCGGAAATACGCGGAACTTACCGGCCAGTTCCCTGACTTTGAGGCTATTTTGAACGCTCCTATGGGCTAGGATTTGGTTGGACCAAGGGGCCAAAGGCCCCTTGACCCCATTGTAGCCCCACTGGCGTTTATTTGTAATTGAGGGTACATTACCCTTTGCGGTTGGGCTGGGGTTAACCCAAGGGGCCGAAGGCCCCTTGACCCCATGTGGCCCCACGGACGTTTATTTGTAATTGGGGTACATTACCCTTTTGGAGTTGGGTTGGTTTTACTTTTTTCCTTTTTTAAAAATTTTTTTAAAGGGTTCTTCTAAGTGGGGGCTGAGACAACGCCCCAGTAGTACCCCCTTAAAAGTTTTAGGAGATTCTTAAGAACCTTTTTTCAAAAAGGTTCTTAAGCGGGGTTTGGGGCAGCGCCCCGGCAGTACCCCCCTTAAAAGTTTTGGGAGATTCTTAAGAACCTTTTTTCAAAAAGGTTCTTAAGCGGGGCCTGGGGCAGCGCCCCGGCAACGTTTCGGCAGTTTTGGAAGGATATAAAATCAAAGTAAGCCCGCCTTGTTGCCAAGGGGGCTTACTTCTTTATATATGAGGGTTAAACATAGGTGTTTTCGTCCTTAAACTCTGGCGGTTCCAGAGTGTTTAGTTCTCCTGGCCGGTGGGGATGGCAGGAGGGGCTGGGTCTGGGGGAGCGGGCTCCTCTGGGGCGTCCGGGATATCCGGATCCAGGGGCTCATCCTCCAGGTCGCTTTTGGGGGCGCTGGTCAGGGTGACCAACAGGCTACCCTCGGAAACCTTCATCACCCGCACGCCCTTGCTGGGCCGGGCACACTGGCGTATCTGCCCGGCGGAGATCCGTATAATAATGCCGTCGCTGGAGATGAGGATGATATCCTCTTCCTCCGGGGAGATGACCCGGATGCCGGCGACCGCGCCGTATTTTTCTACATGGTAGTTGAGCAGGCCCTTGCCGCCCCGCTTTTGGACACGGTACTCCTCCGGGGAGGTGAGCCGGCCAAAGCCGGTTTCGGTGACTGTGAGCACCATACTGCCCTCCCGGATCACGTCCATGCCCACGATGCTGTCGCCGGGCTCCAGTTTCATGACCTTGACGCCCCGTGCGTTGCGGCTGAGCTCCCGGACGTCCGCCTCGTGCATACGAAGGGCCATGCCCTGGCGGGTGGCGAAGAGCAGGTCGTCCTGGCCGCCGGTTACTTGCACCCAGGCCAGGTGGTCGCCCTCGTCCAGATCGACGGCAATGAGCCCTGCTTTCCGCACGTTTTGGAAAGCGGACAGCTTGGTGCGCTTTACAACGCCGTGGCGGGTGACCATGACCAGGTATTTGCCGTCATCCAGGCCGTCCAGGCGCAGGACGGAGGTGATGGTTTCCTCCCCCTGCAAGGGCAGCAGGTTGCGGATGTGCATACCCCGGCTGGTGCGGGAGCCTTCGGGCACCTCGTAACACTTGATGCGGTACATACGGCCCAGGTCCGAGAAGAACAGCACGTAATCGTGGCTGCCGGTAACAAAGATATCGGAGGCGGCATCCTCCTCCCGGCGGCTCATGCCAGAAATGCCCCGGCCGCCCCGTTTTTGGGTTTTGTAGGTTTCCATTTTCTGGCGCTTGATGTAGCCGTACTGGGTGAGGGTGAGCACGCATTCCTCTACGGGGATCAGGTCTTCTACATCCACCTCGCCGCTGATGGCGGCGATCTCTGTGCGGCGCTCGTCGCCGAAACGCTTTTTCATATCCAGGGCCTCGTCCTTGATGATACCCCGGCGGCGGCCTTCGCTTTGGAGGATGTCCAGCAGGTCTGCGATCTTCACCCGCAGTTCTTCCAGTTCCTCTTCCACTTTGGTGCGCTCCAGGCCGGTCAACTGGCCCAGGCGCATTTGCACAATGGCCTGTGCCTGGGGGTCGTCCAGGCCGAACCGCTCCATCAGGGCGGCTTTGCCTTCGGGGATGGACTTGGCCTCCCGGAGCATACGCACCACTTCGTCGATGAAGTCCAAGGCGATCATCAGGCCCTCAAGGATATGGGCCCGGTCCTGGGCCTTTTTCAGGTCGTACTGGGTGCGCCGGGTGACGACCTCCATTTGGAACTCCACATATTTTTGCAGGATCTTTGGGAGGTTGAGGATTTCCGGGCGGCCGTCTACCAGGGCCAGCATGATGACGCCAATGGACACCTGTAGCTGGGTGAGGGTAAACAGGTGGTTGAGCACGATCTGGGGGGAGGCGTCCCGCCTGACGTCAATGACGATGCGCATACCCTCCCGGTCGGAGTGGTCGTCTACGTTGGTAATGCCTTCGATGCGCTTTTCCTTGACCAGGTCGGCGATACTTTTGATCAACTCCGCCTTATTGACCTTATAGGGGATTTCGGAAACGATGATTTTGGAGCGGCCGGATTTTTCTTCCTCTTCGATCTCTGCCCGTGCCCGGACCACCACCTTGCCCCGGCCGGTGGCATAGGCGGCCCGGATGCCGCTGCGGCCCATGATAATGCCGCCGGTGGGAAAATCAGGGCCCTTGATGTGCTCCATCAACTCATCCAAGGTGGCCTCGGGGTTATCGATATAGCAGCAGACACCGTCCAGCACCTCGTTGATATTGTGGGGGGGCACATTGGTAGCCATACCCACGGCAATGCCCATGGAGCCATTGACCAGCAGGTTGGGGAAATGGCTGGGCAGGACAACCGGCTCTTTCAGGCGGTCGTCATAGTTGGGCCTAAAGTCTACGGTATCTTTGTTTATGTCATCCAGCATGGCGACGGATAGCTTGGTCATCCGGGCCTCAGTATAACGGGGGGCGGCCGGGGGGTCGCCGTCTACGGAGCCGAAGTTGCCGTGGCCGTCGACCAGCATATAGCGCAGGGAAAAATCCTGGGCCAGGCGCACCATGGCGTCGTACACCGCCGCGTCGCCGTGGGGGTGGAACTCCGCCAGGGTCTTACCTACCGTATCCATACACTTGCGGTAGGGGCCGTCCGGCCATAGGGAGTCCTGATACATTTTGTAGAGGATGCGCCGGTGTACGGGCTTGAGGCCGTCCCGCACGTCCGGCAGGGCGCGCTGCACGATAACGGACATGGAGTAGTCTAAAAATGACTGCTCCATCTCCTTGGTCAGCGCTACATCTATCACACGCCCCCCGCCCTGGTTCTCCGGCGGGGTCATGCTGTTCTCAAATTCCGGCATCTACAACTTCTCCTTACATGGGCTGATGAGGACTCCCAAAAACTTACGTAGGGTGATTTTTTGGTTGCTTTTTTGGGGTTAAATGTCCCAGTTGGCTTTTTGGGCGTTTTCTACGATGAATTCCCGGCGGGGCTCGACTTTGTCACCCATAAGGATGGTGAACACCTGGTCGGCCCGGGCGGCGTCGTCTACTTCTACCCGGCGCATGGTGCGGGCGGCCGGGTCCATGGTGGTTTCCCATAGCTGGATGGGATCCATCTCACCCAAGCCTTTGTAGCGCTGGATGGGGCAGTTGCCCCCCAGCTCGGCCAATATCTTGTCCCTTTGCGGGTCGGAAAAAGCATAGTAATGGCGTTTGTTTTTGGTGATACGGTAAAGGGGCGGCTGGGCCAAATACACATGGCCCTGCTCTACCAGCGGGCGCATAAAGCGGAAGAAGAAGGTGAGCAGCAGGGTGCGGATATGGCTGCCGTCCACGTCGGCATCGGCCATGATGATGACCTTGCCGTAGCGCAGCTTGCTGATGTCAAAATCCTCGCCAATGCCGGTGCCCAGGGCCGTGACCACGGGCAGCAGCTTTTCGTTGGAATAGACTTTATCCAGCCGGGCCTTTTCCACGTTAAGCATTTTGCCCCACAGGGGCAGGATGGCCTGGAACTTCCGGTCCCGCCCGCCTTTGGCCGAGCCGCCGGCGGAGTCGCCCTCCACAATATAGATCTCTGTTTCCTCCGGGTCCCGTGACTGGCAGTCGGAAAGTTTGCCGGGCAGGGAGTTATTTTCCAGGGCGGTTTTCCGGCGGGCCAGCTCGCGGGCCTTACGGGCGGCTTCCCGTGCGCGGGAGGCGGTAAGGGCTTTATCGAAAATAGCCCGGGCCGTGGCGGGGTTTTCCTCCAGATGCTGCATCATTTCCTTATACAGCATGGAACTGACCAGGCTGCTGACCTCTGTGTTGCCTAGCTTTGCCTTAGTCTGGCCCTCGAACTGGGCTTCCTTTAGCTTTACGCTGATGATACAGGTGAGGCCCTCCCGCACATCTTCGCCGGAGAGGTTTTTGTCATTTTCTTTCAATATATTGTATTTGCGGGCATAATCATTCATAGCCCTGGTGAGAGCCCGCTTGAACCCGTCTTCATGGGTGCCGCCGTCTACGGTGCGGATATCATTGGCAAAGGACAGGATCAGTTCGTTGAAACTGTCGGTATACTGCATGGCCACCTCGGCGGTGGCGTTGTTGTCCTCTGCCACAGTGGAGAAATGCATGATCTCCGGGTGGATGACCTCGACGGCTTTCTTTTTGTTCAGATAGTCTACAAACTCTCGGATACCGCCCTTGTAACAATAGCTGTTGGTGACGGGGCGCTCCAACTGGCGCTCTTCGGGGATGCGCTCTTCCGGGTCCCGTTCGTCGATAAGCTGGATATGGATGCCGGCGTTGAGGAAGGCTTGCTCCCGCAGCCGGTCTTGCAGGGTCTGGTAGCTGTAGACGGTGGTTTCTTTGAATATCTCCGGGTCGGCCTGGAAACAGATGACCGAGCCGTTGCTGCTGCCCGCCGGAGCGGGGCCTTTTTCGATCAGGTCCGTAACGGCCTTGCCCCGCTCAAAGCGCTGGTAGTACCGCTCGCCATCGCTGATGATCTCCACCTCCAGCCAGGTGGAAAGGGCGTTTACCACCGAAGCGCCTACGCCATGCAGGCCGCCGGACACCTTGTAGCTTCCGCCGCCGAACTTGCCGCCGGCGTGGAGGATGGTGAACACCACCGTTACCGCAGGCAGGCCCGTTTGGTGCTGGATGCCTACCGGGATGCCCCGGCCGTTATCGGAAACATACACCACATTGCCTGGCAAAAGGCGGACGACGATCTTATCGCAATAACCGGCCAGGGCTTCGTCAATGGCGTTGTCCACGATCTCATACACCAAATGGTGCAGGCCCCGTGGGCCGGTGGAGCCGATATACATACCCGGCCGTTTGCGCACCGCTTCCAGCCCTTCCAGTACCTGGATCTGGTCGCTGTCATATGCCTGTTCAGTTTTTGTCATGTCGTTGATCTCATTGATGTCCAATCGCAACTGACCTCCAAAACCACATTTAAAGCCACACAGCCCGGCGCTGTTTGGGCGGGGATATAAAACCTGTTTGCCGGTATCCCGTACCGTGTTGTTTCTAATATTATAGCAGATTTTTGAAACTTTGTAAAGTACAAGAAAAGGGAGTGGGCAAGGGAAAATTTTCAAAAACGGCACAAGCAGTGGGGGTGCCGGAAAAGTTTTCCACATTTTGTCGCGCCGCGGTGCAAAACCCGCGGGCTATAGGGCGGGCAAGGGGGTTATGACAGGTTCCCCCGCCCGTTGGCGCCGGTAGCACCAGTGCCGCCCCTGGGCTGGGGGGGCCTTGTGGGGCGCACACCCTGCTGGGCCGCCCTGTGCTGTATGGCCGTGCCCTGCTGGGCAAAACCTGCCTGCTGCCGGACGCTGCCGCCAACCGCCGGTGTGCGGGCCGGGGTAGCCTGGGTAGCCGGACGGGCATTTTGCACGCCGGGCACCCCGGTACCCGGCCGGTAGGGGGCGGGCTGCGCCTGCCTGGGAGCCGCCGAGCGGGGCTGGGGCCGGGAAACGGCGGAGGGGGCGGGGCGGGCAGCGGGCAGCCGGACCCGCTGGCTGTTTTCTACCTCCGCCCGCTGCTTGGCACGGCTGAATGCCTGCTGGTTTACCACACCCTGCTGGTCGCTGGGCTCTGCCTGGGGGGAGGGGCCGGGCTTATAGTGGTTGCGGGGCACATAGTCCTCTTCAAAATATTGCTGGTATTCCGAGCCGGGGGGCGGGTTGGTGGCAGGGGCTTCCTTGGATTTGGAGCGGAAAAGCCGCTTTTTTTCGTACTCTGCCCGTGAAACTTTTTTGATGACCGGTTTCTCCAGGTACACCATAAAGAGGCTGAACAGGAAGAACACCGCAAAGGGCAGGAACACGTACAGGGCTGTTTTCAGGGTGACATCGTCCAGGACGAACTTATGGAAGAAGTACATGACCCCCCCGGCAAATACCGCTAACAGGGCCAGCACGTAGATAAGGGGCGACAGGTAGATGTTTGAGATGCCGCCGCAGCGGGGGCACTGGTACTCCCCTTGGCGCTTAAGGGACCAGGTGCGAACCAGGTTTACTCTTTTGCGGCAATAGGGGCAAGTGGGTACTCCAAAATATTTCATACGCTTATGACCATTCCTTTCCGTTTGATGCTTTTCCATCCTGTGGACGGTTATACGATCACCCAAAAATGGGGTTATTGCCCAAATCATAAAGAGATAAAAAATAAAGGGGATGAGGCTAAGAATAATAAGAATGAAAATGAAAACAAGAAACAGAAATAAAAATAATAAAGAAATAATAAAAAATAATAGAAAATAGAAATAAATGTAAAAATGTGAATCAACGGGAACTTGCCTGTTAACGGGGATAGAAAGCCCCCAAAAAGGCCACAAGGCCGATCCAACGCGGCCACAGCGTTGGCGAGGGGTGTGGGGGCGAGGAGCCCCCACGAACGCAGGCGGCCCCCAAAAAAGCCAGCCTACCTAAGCGCGGCGCCTCCTTGCAGGGAGCGGCGCAGGAGGGTAGCGGGGGACATTTGGGAGAGGTAGACGGTTTCGCGGCCGTGGTCTACGCAGACGATGAAGGATTTTGGCAGTTCGGTGGTGACATCCACCACCCGGCCCTCCCGCTGGGCTTTGGCAAGGAACTCTTTGGTGCGGCAGGAGCCAGTGGTATTGTCCAGGTCGAACACGCCTACGATTGTATCGGCTATCACAATGGTATCTTGCCCCAAATGAAGGTACATTAGCAGTTTTTTCCTTTTTTTAGTTTTCTGTAAGCAGCCCCCCTCAGCCGGCAGGTGGGGGGATGGGGCCGGCACCGGCCGTTTCCGCATCTCCCGTATCTTCCGCTTCCTCCGTTTCCATCAACACGAAAACCTCTTCGGGGAACACCTGGCCGTTTTTCATGTTGAACCGCATACCCGTCTGCATGATCTTGACGGCGTCCGGCTCGCAGGAGGTGATGAAGATCTGCTGCCCGTACAGGCGGTTGAGCAGGTAGTCCTGCCGCTGCTTGTCCAGTTCGCTAAGGACATCGTCCAGCAGCACGACCGGCGGCTCGCCCGAAAGGGCACCCAGCACCTGGGCTTCGGCCAGCTTGAGGGCCAGGACGGCGCTTCGCTGCTGCCCCTGGGAGCCGTAGGCCCGGGCCGATACCCCGTTGATGAGGATCTCCAGGTCGTCCCGGTGGGGGCCGGCCATGGTGGCGCCCATGCGGGTTTCTGTTGCGGCGGTACGGGATAACTCTTGCAAAAAAAGCTGTTCGGTTTCCTGTAGGGTTTGGCCGCAGGGGAAGGAGGGGGCGTAGCGCAGGCCAATCTCCTCTTTCCCGTGGGCAATACCCTGGAAAACCTCCTGGACAAAGGGCGTAAGGCTTTGGATGAACTTTTTGCGCTCTTCCATCACCCTGGCCCCCAGGTTGGCTGTTTGGGCGTCCCATACGCTGACGGTATCTGCCAGGCGGGGGTTTTTGGCCACCTCTTTGAGCAGGGCGTTGCGCTGGGCGATGATGCGCCGGTAGGAGGCGGACAGCGCCGCGTAGCTGGGGGCCAGTTGGCACAGGGTGGTGTCCATGAACTTCCGCCGGTGGTGGGGGCCCTCTTTGATCAGCATGAGATGCTCAGGAGAAAAGATGACCGCCCGCACCTTGCCCACCAGGGCGGAACCCGTATTCTTTTTGACCTCGTTGATCCAACTGGTGCGCCGGCCGTTTTCAATACGCAAAACGGCGGACTGCTCCCGGTTTTCGCTGAAAAAGTCCAACTCCAGGGCGGCAAAGCCCGCCTTTTCCCCCTGCCGGCTGAACCGGATGACTTCCGCGTCTTTGGCCCCGCGGAAGGAGTGGCCGCCGGTGAACATCCAGATGGCTTCCAGCAGGTTAGTCTTGCCCTGGGCATTGCCCCCGTAGACCACGTTGATGCCCTCGCAGGGGTATATCTCCTCCAGGGCGATGTTGCGGTAGTTTTTGGCGGCAAACCTAGTGATGTACATGGTTTTCTGCCTTTTCTACCCGGAACTGCCTGCCGGCGGCTTCTACTACGTCGCCCTGCCGCAGCTTTTTGCCCCGCAGGGGGCATGGCTCGCCATTGACCTTTACCATGCCCTGCTGTACCGCGGCTTTGGCCTGCCCGCCGGTATCTACCAGGCCGGTTAGCTTAAGGAAGGCGTCTAACTTGATAAACTCGGTTTCTATCCCTATGCGCTCCATGCTTTCCTCCTCTGTTTGCCCCTGGCAACCCTGGGGCTTAGAGTCTGTTTTACTCGCTTTTCAGGCGGACGGGGAGCACCAGGAACAGGAAACTGTCCCCGTCTTTGGGCTGGATGGTCATGGGGCTGAGGGGGCCGCTGAGCCCTACCCGCACCTCGTCGCTTTCGGTGTTTTTCAGGGCGTCCAGCAGGTAACGGTTGTTAAAGCCGATCTCCACTTCCTCACCCTCCATGCTGACGGCAAACTGGTCCCTGGCCCGGCCGTTGGGGGTGATACAGGAAAGCTTTACCTCGTTCTCCTCAAACACGCAGCGGACCGGGCTCTTCAGCCGGTCGGTAATGGGCACGGACACCCGCTCGACGCTCTCTACCGCGTCCCGCACCCGCATGGTGACAGTGGTTTTACTGGAGGCGGGGATGGTGGCCTTATAGTTGAGGAATTCCCCCTCCAACAGGCTGGAGATCACCGTGTAGTTGGCGATTTTAAAGATAATATGCCGTTGCCCGGCCTGGATCTCCACCTCCTGCTCAGGGTCCTTGAGAAGCTTGGTGATCTCGTTGAGGGTTTTGCCCGGCACCACAAAGGAAAGCTCCCCCTCAAAATCAATGGGCTCGGTGCGCTTGGCCAGGCGGTAGCCATCTACGGCCACTACGTCCAGCAAGCCGCCCTCGATATGAAACAGGCAGCCCTGGTGGATGGGCTTGGTTTCGTTTTCGCCCACCGCATAGACGGTCTGGCGGACAATGCTTTTCAGTATGTCCGCGGTCAGCTTGATATTGACGGAATCTGCCAATTTGGGCAGTTCGGGGAACTCGACAGCCGGGATGCCGATGATGTCATACACGCTGTTGCCGCTTTCAATGCGGGCGGCTTCCTTTTCATCTACCGCCAGGTCCACGGTATCGGCGGGAAGGCGGTGGACGATGTCCGAAAACATTTTGGCGCTGAGGATGGTGCTGCCGGGCTCCTGCACATTGGCAGGGACAACGGTAGAGATGCCCAGTTCCAGGTCATAGGCAGACAACTCCAGCCGGTTATCCCCGGCGTGGATCAGGATGCCCTCCAAAGCGGGGATAGAGGTCTTGGTGGACACAGCCCGCTGTATATTCGACACGGCGTCGGTCATTTCAGCCCGGTTAACGGTAAATTTCATAGTAGCATTCCTTTCGCAAAATAAAGTAGGTTTATAGAGAACAGTATAGGCTATTTCGTTTAAGATATCAAAATCAGGATGACCCTCAAAAAAGTAAACTAAAGTATAATACGGAAAAAGCTGCGCTCTTCGCCAAAGAATGACAGTACAAGGCAGAGTGCTTAAAAAAAGTAAAGCAGAAGAAAAGAGAAAAATAAGATAAAGCAAAGTAAATAAAAGATAGCTAAAGAATAGAGGTAGCTTTAAAAATACTCTGCGCGCAGCGCCCATAAAAGTTTTTGAGGGGTGCAGGGGAACTTTTTTCAAAAAGTTCCCTTGTAATTCCTTACCAGTTCTTGCCAACCCTTGCCAGCCTTTGCCAGCAAATCACAGGCCAAAACAGGTAGGGTATACTTGTTAAGATATAAAAGCAGTAGTAGGGGCGGTTAAAACTGTGGAAAAAACTGGCGCCACTAGAAAACGCTGGAAAAAGCGCCCCAAAAGTTTACACCCCGTCCTGTGAAAGGCTGGGAGGGAAAGTGGAATGTGGGGCAGGCTCTCCACAGGCCGTGGAAAAGGCGGGGGTGGATTGTGGAGGAAAAGTGGAGAACCTGGGGTGGTTTCCCCCTATTACCCGGCGTTTCCTTTTACCTGTCACGGATATTCTTTATAATATCGTTTACGGTATCTTTGGTATGGCTTTCCTTTTCCAGCTTGTCGTCCATCTGCCGCAGGGCGTACACCACCGTGGAGTGGTCCCGGCCCCCAAAGGTCTGGCCGATCTCCACCATGGACATTTGGGTGATCTCCCGCACCACGTACATGGCCACCTGCCGGGCCTTGGACACCGAGGCGTTCCGCTTTTGGGAGCGGATATCTTCCGGCGTGACCTGGTACGTCCTTGCCACCTCTTCGATGATCTTGTCTACCGTGACCGGGGTGGGCTGGGAGTTATTGATAATATCGCTGATAGCCGTTTGGGCTGTGGCGATGTTGACCGGGCGGTTCTCCAATAAATGGAAGGCCCGGAGCTTTTTCACGGCGCCCTCCAGTTGGCGGATATTGTTCTTTAACTTGTTGGCGATATACTCGCACACATTCTCCGGGATATCAAAGTCAAAGCTTTCCGCCTTGCGGCGGATAATGGCCACCCGGGTTTCAAACTCCGGGGCTTGTACGTCGGCGGTAAGGCCCCACTCAAAGCGGGTTTTGAGCCTGTCCTCCAAAGTGGCAATATCCTTGGGGGGGCGGTCGGAGGTCAGGATAATCTGCTTTTTGGCCTCGTACAGGGTATTAAAGGTATGGAAGAATTCCTCCTGGGTGGAGGTTTTTCCGCCGATGAACTGGATATCGTCTACCAGGAACAGGTCCGCGTTGCGGTACTTGCCGCGCAGTGCGGAGGTGGTGCCGCGGGCGATGGCCTCAATGACTTCGTTGGTGAAGTCCTCGCTTTTTACGTAGACCACGCTGCGGTCCGGGAAGTTATGCTTGAACTCTTTGGACACGGCGGAGAGCAGGTGGGTTTTGCCCAGCCCGGAGTTGCCGTAGATGAACAGCGGGTTATACAGGATAGCGGGCTTGCTGGCCACTGCCTGGCAGGCTGCATGGGCAAACCGGTTGGACGGGCCTACCACAAAGGTTTCAAAGGTCAGCTCGTAGCCGTCATCCTGGCTGGTTTCCTTCTCTACAGGGACCGGGTCGTCCTCCTGGATCTGTAGGGAAAAACCGATGCCGCCGCCGAATACGTTTTGCAGGGCGGTTTCCAGCAGGTCGCTGTAGCAGCGCAGCAGGGTCTGCTTGTGGAACTCGTTGGGGGCCTCGATCATGGCCACCCCGTTTTCAAAGTCCATGGAAAGGGGCTTTAGCCTGCTGAACCAGGTTTTGTAAGCTACATCCGTGATTTGCGATTTACAGTATTCACATACGATCTCCCATGCCTGATCAAAAGAATCCAAGTTCTCCAACTCCAATACCCTCCAAAATATTCATTTTGAGCGGATTTCCCTACCGCTCATCCCCAAAAAACAGTTTACAGAAAACAGTATAGCATACTCTTGACGGTTTTTCAAATATTTTTCCACATATCCCCGGACTTTCCTTTGCCGGCCTAAGGCGGCCGTAAGGGGGCGGCCCCGGCCGGTGAGGGGGGGTGGGCGGGGCTTGTCCCCCGGACGGAAAAATAACTTGAAATTTATGTTGACATCCGGGGAGCACTTAGGGTATAATCTAAAATTGCAAGGGAATAGCCCGAAAGGAGGGACTTTTTATGCTGAGAACCTATCAGCCCAAGAAGCTCCACAGAAAAAAGGAGCATGGATTCCGCAAGCGGATGTCCGACAGGAACGGACGCAAGGTATTGGCCCGCCGCCGTGCAAAGGGCAGGGCGCGCCTTTCTTACTGATCTCGTTAACCCGGCAGGGAAGAGGGCGGCGTTTTGCGGGCACCGGCCGCTGGGCGGCGTGCCCTCAGGCAAAGACAAGGCGCAGCGGACCTGTTGGCCCGGCGCTTGAAGGCCACGGAGAGGCTGTATTAAAACCGAAAATTGCTGGAGCTTTATCCGGGGAACGGGGTTTCCAGGAGATGAATACTTCCGTATTTCACGGCCCGTTTAGCAGGTAGGAGCCGCTATGGGGCAGGATTCACAGCTTTTTTGGATTTTAGGACAGGCTCCGGCGTGGCCTTTCTTTGTTGCATCTGTTTTTAGGCGCCAGGGCTTTGTGGCTTATGGTCTTATTGTTATGCGCCAAAATGTACGCTAGGGGAGGAGAAAAAGCTTGGATAAGATCGTTCCCCTGACCAGGAATAATGATTTCCGCCGGGCCTATGCCAGGGGGAAAAGCTATGTTTCTCCCGTAGTGGTGGTATACGTGATCAAGAACCGGTACAAGATGCTGCGGGTGGGGATTACCACCAGCAAGAAGATCGGCAATGCCGTACACCGAAGCCGGGCACGGCGGGTGATACGGGAGGCTTACCGCCAGTTGGCAGGCCGGGTGCGCCCGGGCGTTGACCTGGTTTTTGTGGCGCGGGGCCGTACGCCCTATGTGAAGAGCACAGAGGTACAGCGGCACATGGAAAAGCAACTGAAGGCCGCAGGTGTGCTGCTGGAGGAGGGGCCGGCAGAAAAGCCGGCCCAGCAAACGGGATGAAGGCCGTTTTGTTGTGGATGATCCGGTTTTACCGGGCACATATTTCGCCCAGGACCATGCCCTCTTGTAAATACATCCCCACTTGTTCCCAGTATG
Organism: Acutalibacter caecimuris; assembly: GCF_034335085.1. NCBI lineage: Bacteria > Bacillati > Bacillota > Clostridia > Eubacteriales > Acutalibacteraceae > Acutalibacter > Acutalibacter caecimuris. Next base: position 25,024 of record NZ_JAWXXJ010000027.1, read on the forward strand.
GGCTGGAAGCCATTGAGCGGTTTGGCGCTTTGAAAGGCGGTTGCCTGACGCTTTGGCGGATTTTGCGCTGCAACCCCTGGAGCAAAGGCGGCTATGACCCGGTGCCGGAAAAGAAGGCCCGGAGGGAAAACCAGGATTGAGAACCGGCAAGTAAAGGGGCAGGCATATGGGTAAAGGGATTCTATTAGGATTCTATCATAAGGAAACTGGATTTTGTAATTGCTTTACTACAGTATAGGTTTATTTTAAGAGAAGATAACGGGACAGCCGGGGTGGATGGGGTTAGGTACCCAGCCGCCGGTAACAAAGGCTCTGCCGGAAAACGGTGAAAGGGCCGGTATATAAGGAGCAAACAGAGCAGGGCCCCTGCTTTGAGATAGAGCAAGACAAATAACAGGGCGGGTATGCAAAGGCGCATGGCTACCTGGCGAAGAGGGGATTTTGACCTTATCATGGCTATTTTCAATTTTTTTGGCAGCATTTTCGGTTATTTACTGTGGTTCCTCTATTCTATCTTCCGCAACTATGGCGTGGCGATCATCTTGTTTACCGTTATCCTCAAGGTGGTCATGTTCCCGGTTTCGGTGAAACAGCAGCGGAGTATGGCCTCGCAGAGCAAGCTGGCGGACAAGCAGAAGGAACTGCAAAAGAAATACGCCAATAACCAGCAAAAATACAATGACGAGCTGATGAAACTCTACGAGAAGGAAGGGGTCAACCCCGGCAGCGGCTGCCTGACTACCCTGTTGCCCTTCCCGATTATGCTGGGTATCTTCTACAGCGTGATCATGCCCCTTTCCAACACGCTGCATATTGCCGCCGATACCATCCAGCAGGCTACGGATTACATTTCCCGTATACCTGGCGTGGCCTCGGCTACCGGGTTGGGTATGTACTCCGAGTTGCAGATCATCAAGCATTTTGAGGTGCTGCGCCCCAACCTGACCATGTTCTCTCAGGCCGACATTGATAAGATTGAGTTTTTCTCCCAGGGTTTCCGCTTTTTGGGGTTGGATTTGCTCTCGTCACCCCAGGGTTCCGGGTTTATGACCTTTTTGTGGACCATCCCGGTGCTGTCGCTGGTGTTTAGCTTTGCGACCCAGTTCTATACCAATAAATCCTTGGGGCAGGCCACCCAGACCGGCTGCACAAAGGCCATGATGTATGTGTTCCCGCTGATCAGCGTGTACTGGGCCTTTATCATGCCGGCGGCTGTGGGTATGTACAATATCATTTCTATTGTTGCCAGCTTTGTGCAGACACTGGTGATGAACAAGTACTTTAGTGCCAGCCAGTTGGCCGCGACCAGCGAGGCCCGCAGGGCTGTATCTCTGGAACTGGCGGAGGGGAAGGTGCGCCCCTTGCCTGCGGCCCAGCAGAAGTTGATTGCGGATAAGTTGGCCGCTTTGCCGCAACAAAAACAGGTGAAGGAACCCACCAAGCAGAAACAGCAGAAAAAGAGGAAATCCGGCGCCGGTTCCGGCGATACGGCCAGCTATATGGGCAGTAAGAAGTGAAACCCGCATGGCTGATAACGGCCTGTTATGGTAAGCAGGCCAAGGCTATTATTACTTTTCCGGTTTAGGAGGTTTGAACCATGATTAAAGATGCCATTGCCACGGGCGATAGCGTTGAGGTAGCGTTTGCCAATGCCTGCCGCGCTTTGGGCGTGGACACCATCGACGCGGAATGTGAGATTTTGGAAATGCCGCAGAAAAAGACCTTGGGGCTCTTTGGCGGGCGCCCTGCTAAGGTGCGGGCATATATGGAAGTGCCGGATCCTGTGCCGGCCCCGGCGCCCGTGATTGAAAAGCCCGCAGCGCCTGTGGTTGGCAGCCCTGCTGTTGAGGCCCCGGCCCCGGTAGCCAAGACCCAGGCCCAGGAGGCGGCAAAGCCTGTAAGCGGCGCCCCGGCGGAGAAGGCGGCGGAATACCTGAAACAGGTATTGGCCTGTATGGGCCTTGCGGAAGTGACGGTGGATATTACCCCCAATGATGCGGGGGCTGCTTTGACCTTGAACGGCGAGGATGTGGGCTTTGTCATCGGCCACCGGGGAGAAACGCTGGACGCTTTGCAGTACCTTTCCTCATTGGTAGCCAACCACACGGACGGTTCTTATTTCCGGCTGACCCTGGATGTGGGCAATTACCGGGAGAAACGCAAGGTCACTTTGGAGGCTTTGGGCCGTAAAATGGCATACCGCGCGGTGAAAACCGGCAGGAATTCTTCCCTTGAGCCCATGAACCCCTATGAGCGCAGGATCATCCACACCGCTGTGCAGACAGTGGCGGGGGCGAAGTCCTGGAGCGAGGGGGAGGACCAGGCCAGGCACGTGGTGATCGGCCCGGAGAACGGCGAGCGTTTCCAGCCACGGCGGGACAACCGCAAGGGTGGGCGCGGGGGCTATAACGGGAACCGCGGCGGTTTCGACCGGGGCCGGCGGGACGGTAAAGCCCCCCGGAGCAATGCCTCCCACAACGCGCCTTCCAAGGCAGCCCCGAAAGCGGACGATCCGGGTGCACCTATTTATGGAAAAATCGACGTGAAAAAGTAGGTAGTCAAAACCCCATTTTTCTTGCCAAGGCTGGGTAAGCGAAGGAAATGTCCAAAATAAAGAGTTAAAAAACGAGGCTCCGGCGAACAAATAGAAAAAGTTTCGTCCACCTTTTCAAAGGTGGTGGGGTTTTTAAGGGCAAAGCCCCTAAACCGCCGGAGGCTAATATTTCGTCATAGACTTTTCTTTCTGACCACACCAATAAGAGTGTGGCTAGAAAGAAGGAAGTAGATGGGAAGGTTATCTGCCGGGCGAAAAAGGCAGATAACGGCATTGTAATACAGGTGTGTTTGGCGCCTGTCAAACTTCAAAAAAGCCAGCCTGAATGAAGGCCAGCAACCCAGCGGGACGGCGCAAAGCTGTCCCGCTTTTTTTAGGAGGAAGATCATATGGGCACGACAATAGCAGCTATTTCCACCGGGCAGGCGCCGGGGGGGATCGGTGTGGTGCGGATATCCGGGCCGAAAGCAATAGAGGTGGGGGAGCGGCTGTTCCGGCCGGTTTCAGGCAAAAAGCTGAAAGGGATGGCCGGTTACACGGCGGCTTATGGGGGGATATACACCCCGGCAGGGGAGAAACTGGATGACGGCGTGGCGCTGGTGTTCCTTGCCCCCAAGAGTTACACAGGGGAGGATGTGTTGGAGATTTCCTGCCATGGGGGGCTGTATGTGACCCGCCAGGTACTGCACGCGGTGCTGGACGCAGGGGCTGTCCCGGCGGGGCCGGGGGAGTTTACCCGGCGGGCTTTCCTCAACGGCAAGATGGATCTGGCACAGGCAGAGTCGGTGATGGAGTTGATCGGCGCGGGGGGGCGGGAGGCCGCCCGCTTGGCCCGGGCCGGGGGTAGCGGGGCTCTTTCCAGGCGGATTGACGGGATCGCCGGCCGGCTGGAAGGGCTGGCCGCCCATTTGGCGGCTTGGGCGGATTTCCCGGAAGAGGATGTGGAAGAGGCTACGGCGGCCGAAACCGATGGCGTTCTGGCTGCCTGCCAGGACAGTTTGCAGGAACTGCTGGCCGGTTTTGCCAAGGGGAAGATTTACCGGGAGGGCCTGCGTACGGTAATTGCCGGCCGGCCCAATGTGGGCAAGTCCACTTTGATGAACCTGCTGGCCGGGCGGGCGCGCTCGATCGTCACCCCCTATCCGGGCACCACCAGAGATGTGGTGGAGGAAACGGTATCTTTAGGCGGGGTGCCCCTGCTTTTGGCGGATACGGCTGGCCTGCGCGCCACCTGCGACCCGGTGGAGGAGATCGGTGTGGCGGTGGCCAGGGAGAGGATCGCCACGGCCCAGTTGGTGTTGGCTGTGTTTGACGGCTCCCGTCCCCTGGAGGAGGAAGATGTTGCCTTGATGGATTCCCTGGTTTCCCTACCGGCCATTGCGGTGGTCAATAAGGTTGACCTGCCCGGCCGGTTGGACGTGGAACGGCTGCGTGGGGGGTTCCCCCAGGTGGTATGCCTTTCGGCGTCATCCGGGACAGGGTTGGAGGAATTGGGGCAGGCGGTGGCAGCTTTGTTCGGCACTGCCGGCTTTGACCCTTCAGACGGGGAACTGTTTAACGACCGCCAGCGCTTTGCGGCCCAATGGGCCTGGGAGGCCCTGTGCCGGGGGCGGGAGGCGATAGAGGCCGGTATGACCCTGGACGCGGTTACGGTTTGTGTGGAAGAAGCCTTGGGGGCCCTTTTTGAGTTGACTGGCCGGAAGGTTTCGGAGGAAGTGGCAGACGCGGTATTTGCGCAGTTTTGTGTGGGAAAGTAGGGGTGGCTATGAAAACGTATGACGCCGGTACAGTGGATGTGGTGGTTGTTGGCGCAGGCCATGCTGGGATAGAGGCCGGTTTGGCTGCTGCCCGGCTGGGCTGCCGGACGGTGGTGTTCAGTATCAACCTGGACGCGGTGGGGAACTGCCCCTGTAACCCCAGTATCGGGGGCACGGCAAAGGGGCATTTGGTGCGGGAGATCGACGCCTTGGGTGGCGAGATGGGGAAAGCCGCTGACCAGTGCATGATCCAGAGCCGGATGCTGAACCTGGGCAAGGGCCCGGCCGTGCACTCCCTGCGGGCCCAGATCGACCGCAACCAGTATGCCCGGCTGATGAAACACCGCTTGGAGGTACAGCCAAACCTGACCCTGCGCCAGGGGGAAGTGGTGGGGCTGGAGCCCACGGCAGGCGGCTGGCAGGTGCGTACGCGCATGGGGGCCCTGTACCGGGCAGGGGCGGTGATCCTTTGTACGGGCACTTTTTTGGGGGGCAAGGTGTTTGTGGGCGAGGTGGCCTATGAAAGCGGCCCGGACGGGATGTTCCCCGCGGCGTTTTTGCCGGATGCCTTGCGTGAGCTGGGCATCCCCCTGCGGCGGTTTAAGACAGGCACCCCGGCCCGGGTGCTGAAGTCCTCTGTTAACTTTTCCGCCCTGGAGGTACAGCATGGGGACGGGGAGATCGTGCCCTTTTCCTTTGACACGGAAACCCCTTTGGAGAATAAGGCTGTGTGCCATATCAGTTGGACCAATGGGGAAACCCACCGGGTCATTCGGGAGAACATCCAACGTTCACCCCTTTTTGCCGGGTTGATCGAGGGGGTAGGCCCCCGCTACTGCCCAAGCATTGAGGACAAGGTGGTGCGTTTCCCCGACAAGGCCCGGCATCAGTTGTTTTTGGAGCCCTGTGGGTTGGAAACAGAGGAGATGTATTTGCAGGGCATGAGTTCTTCCCTGCCGGAAGAGGTGCAGGTGGCTTTTTACCATACCATTCCGGGGCTGGAAAAGGCGGAGATCATGCGCAGTGCCTACGCTATTGAATACGACTGCTGTGACCCCCTACAGTTGGACGCTACCCTGGAATTCCGGGAGCATCCGGGCCTGTACGGCGCGGGGCAGTTTAACGGCAGTTCCGGCTATGAGGAGGCCGCGGCCCAGGGTCTGGTGGCGGGCATCAACGCGGCCCGGAAGCTGAAGGGCCAGCCTGCCTTTATATTGGACCGCTCAACCTCCTACATTGGCACGCTGATCGACGACCTGATCACCAAGGGGGTGACAGACCCCTACCGGATGATGACCTCCCGTTCGGAATACCGGCTGGTGTTGCGGCAGGACAACGCGGACGAGCGGTTGACCCCCATGGGCCGTGAACTGGGGTTGATCTCTGACAGCCGCTGGGAGAAATTTCAGACAAAGCAGCGGCAGAAGGCGAAAGAGCTGAAACGGGTGAACAGCACGGTTTTACCTCCCAGCGAAAGGTTAAACGAGATTCTTGTTTCACGTGAAACATCTCCGGTAAGTACGGGCGTGCGGCTGTGCGACCTGCTCAAGCGCCCGCAGCTTACCTATGAGGATTTGCAGGAGGTAGATACAGGCCGTCCCCCTCTGCCAAAGGCTGTACGGGAAAGCGTGGAGATACAGTTGAAGTATGAGGGCTACATCCGCCGCCAGTTGGCAGATATTGAAGAGATGCGCCGGGTGGAGGGAAGGCGCCTGCCTGCATCTATAGACTACCGGCAGATAACCGGCCTGCGCCTGGAGGCTGCGGAAAAGCTGGAAAAGGTGCGCCCGGCCAACATCGGCCAGGCAGGGCGGGTGTCGGGGGTAAGCCCGGCGGATATTTCGGTGCTGATGATCTGGCTGTCGGCACATGGTAAGGAAAAACAGGAAGGGGCTGAATAGTAGATGGAGGATATTCGGGAAAAGCTGGGGGCAATGGCAAAAACCTTTGGGATCCGCCTTACACCTGGGCAGTTGGAGCAATTCCAGCAGTACATGGAGTTGCTGTTGGCCTGGAACGAGAAACTAAACCTTACGGCCATTACCCAGCCGGAGGAGGTGGTGGAGAAACACTTTGTTGACAGCCTGACGGTGCTTTTGGCTTGCAAACCCAAAGAGGGAGCCAAGGTGCTGGATGTGGGTACGGGCGCGGGGTTCCCTGGCCTGCCGCTGAAGATAGCCCGGCCTGACCTGCAAGTTACGCTTTTGGACGGGGCCAACAAAAGGCTGCGTTTTTTGGGGGAAGTATGTACCCATCTGGGGCTGGCGTGCAGTTGTGTCCACAAGCGGGCCGAGGAGGCCGGTTTGGACAAAACCATGCGGGAAAGCTTTGACCTGGTGACGGCCCGGGCGGTTGCCCCCCTACAGGTGCTGGCAGAGTACTGCCTCCCGCTGGTAAAGATGAAGGGTTACTTTGTGGCCATGAAGGGCCCCGGCGCGGCCGAGGAGCTGGACGCCGCCCGCCATGCCCTGCAACTATTGGGCGGAGAGGTGGCGGATGTGAAAACCGTCCACCTGCCTACCGCCGGCCAGCGCAACCTGATTGTCATCCGCAAACTGCGCTTTACCCCCAAAACATACCCCCGTCACGGCGGGACGATTGCGAAACATCCCCTTTAAGTGGTTTTGCTTTGGTGGCGAGGGTTTTTGCCTCCGGCGGCCGGGGCTTTGCCCCGGACCCCACCAGGGACTAAGACCGTCCCTGGACCCGGCCATGCTTGCTACTTTTTTCTTTGTCTATTGATGGGACGGCTGTTTCTACGGGAACGTTTCGATAGTTGGGTAAGAACATCACTTATTTTTTGATTGGTGAAGGATGACCATTTTATTTGGAATTAGCTAAATCAAGTGGCGGGGCGTATTGTATGAGTTTTGAAGTATCCGGAAAGCTTAAGGAAGGAGAGAAAAAGATGGAATTGGTTTTGCGCAAGGCAACTGTGGAGGATATAGAGGGTTTAGATCAGGTGATGCAAGTGATCAGTGACGGGCCGGGGGACAGGGAGAAGATGGCGCGTCTGGTTGCCCGCATGGCCCAAGATGAACAAAAGTACCTGATGGTAGCGGTGGACAGGGGAAGCGGGGAGATTGTGGGCAGCCTGCTCGGTGTTGTGTTCGAGGATATCTGCGGCGACTGCCGGCCTATCCTCCTGGTAGAAAACGTAGCCGTATTGGAAAGCTGCCAGGGCCAGGGCATTGGCAAGGCCATGTTTGCCGAAATAGAGGCTTGGGGGCGGCGGCACCAGTGCCACTACGAAATCCTGGTTTCCGGTATGCAGCGCACAGGGGCCCATGGGTTCTACCAGGCGCTGGGTTTTGAGCAGGTAAAGGGTTTCAAAAAATATCTGTAATATTTTTCAGGCCGACAAATTGTAACATTTCCTGCACACCTCGTATAGTATAATAAGCTTGCAAGGGAGGTAAGGCAGATGTTTACAAAGGACAAGCTGAAATTGGTCAAGCTGCCGGCCCATAAGATTTTGCCGAACCCCGCTCAGCCCAGGAAGATCTTCCACGAGGATGAACTGCGCAGCCTATCTCAAAGCATTGTGGAGAACGGCCTGTTGCAGCCGGTCACGGTTCGCCGGGAGGGTGGCCAGTACTACCTGATTGCCGGCGAAAGGCGCCTGCGTGCCTGCAAGCTGGCCGGGCTAAAGGAGATACCAGCTATTATCTCCGACTGTGAGCCGGAGGACAGCGCCGTGCTGGCCCTGCTGGAGAATGTCCAGCGCCGGGATTTGCAAATGTTTGAGCAGGCCAATGCCATCCTCAGCCTGATCCGCGAGTGGCAGATCACCCAGGAAGAAGCCGCCCGCCGGTTGGGCATGAGCCAGTCCTATCTGGCCAACAAGATCCGCCTCTTAAAACTGAGCCCGGACGAGCAGGCGGAGATTATACAGAATAAGCTGACAGAACGCCACGCCCGCGCCCTTTTGCGGGTGGATGATATAGAATTGCGGCAAAGGCTCCTGAAAGCCATTATCAGCCGCGGCCTGAACGTGGCCCAAACCGAGGAGCTTATCGCCGGGAACCTTCGCCCGAAAGAACCGGTCCGTAAAGCCAGAAGGACCTTTGTGGCAAAGGACATCCGCCTCTTTATCAACACCATCGACCACGCCGTGGATGCCATGAAAACCGCCGGCATCCAGGCCCAAACGGAGCGGAAAGAGACGGAGGACTACATTGAATGCGTGGTGCGCATTCCTAAATTATCCAGAGTACAAGTTTAACCCATTCCCTTATTCATTTCCCACAGAAGACGGCCAGGGCGCCCTTTGCCCCGGCCGTCAACTTTTTTGTTTCACGTGAAACAAGCAGCTCCTTCCCGGTAGGCTGAGAATCAACGCCCAAGAGTTGGCGTAGCCAACGCTACACTGCCAGGGGCCAAAATTTCGTCATAAACTCTTCTTTGTGGCCACACCCCACCCAAAAAAGGGCTGGTAATATCCGGGCAACTATGCTATAATACCCACAGGGTATTTCAGTAGAGCCAAAACTTGCGGGGCAAGTTTACAAATCGCCCTGGCGATTTGGCAAGGCGCCGAGCGGCTTGCAGCTATGCTATAATAGCAGAAGATTAAAAAATGGAGCGAATAACGGATGGGAAAGATAATAGCGATAGCAAACCAGAAAGGCGGGGTGGGGAAGACCACCACCGCGGTCAATCTAGCGGCGGCGCTGGGGGACATGGGGAAGAAGGTCCTGCTGGCCGACGCGGACCCCCAGGGGAACTCCACCAGCGGGGTGGGGGTAGACCGGCGCAACTGCCCCATCACCATGTACCAGGTGGTCATCGGGGGGGCCAAGGCCGGGGACGCCATCTTCAAGACCCAATTCAAGCACCTGGATCTGCTTCCGGCCAGTATAGACATGGCGGCGGCGGAGATCGAACTGGTGCAGGTAGAGCACCGGGAAGAGCGGCTGAAAGAGCCCCTTGCCGCCATACGGGAGAACTATGACTACATTTTCATCGACTGCCCGCCCTCCCTGGGGCTTATCACCACCAACTCCCTCAACGCGGCGGATACCATCCTGATCCCCATCCAGTGCGAGTATTACGCCCTGGAGGGCCTCTCCCAGTTGATGAATACCGTGCGCCGGGTAAAGCGCCAGTATAACAGCCTGCTGGACCTGGAGGGGGTGCTCCTTACCATGTATGACGGCCGGCTGAACCTGACCCAGCAGGTGGTAGAGGAAGTAAAAAAGTATTTCCCCCGCAAGGTGTTCAAAACCGTGATCCCCCGGGCTGTGCGGCTCTCCGAGGCCCCAGGCTTTGGGGAACCAGTGATGTATTACGATAAGCTTTCCAAAGGCGCAAAGGCCTACCGGGAGTTGGCGGAGGAAATCTTGAAAAGCAAGGGATAAGGGGGAGAAACGATGAGCGTAAAGAAACGCGGCTTAGGGAAGGGCCTGGATGCCATCTTCGCGGAAAATGTAGCCGAAGGCGGCGAAGGGGCGGTTACCATCCGCATTGAAGAAATAGAGCCCAACCGGGAACAGCCAAGAAAAGAATTTGACAGCGCGGCCCTGTCGGAGTTGGCGGAGTCCATTGCCCAGCATGGGGTACTGCAGCCCCTGCTGCTGCGGCCAATGGTCAGCGGCGGCTACCGCATTGTGGCCGGCGAACGCCGCTGGCGGGCCTCCCGTATGGCAGGGCTCTCCGAGGTGCCCGCTGTGGTGCGGGAGATGACCGACGGCGAGGAAATGCTCTTCGCCCTGATCGAGAACCTGCAACGGGAGGACCTGAGCCCCCTGGAAGAGGCGCGGGGTTTCCAGCAGCTTATCGATGTACAGGGCCTTACCCAGGAGGAAGCTGCCGGCGCGGTGGGAAAATCCCGCCCCGCGGTAGCCAATGCCCTGCGCCTGCTCACCCTGCCGGAGGATATCCAGCAAATGGTAGAGAAGGGGGAGATCACCGCCGGGCACGCCCGCACGCTGCTGGCCTTCAAAGACGAGGACGCCATGCGCGCCGCTGCCCAGCGGGCCAAAGAGGGGGCCTCTGTCCGGGAGTTGGAGGCCATGGCCAAAAAGTCTGCCCAAGGGGAGAAAAAGGCGGCGCCCCGATCTAGCCTGCCCAGCCAGTTTTACGCCGAGGCCCAGTTGGCGGTGGGGGATTATCTGGGCCGCAAGGTAAAGGTGGCGGGCACCACAAAAAAAGGCGTGCTGCAAATCGAGTTCTACGGCGAGGAGGACTTGCAAAACCTGCTCAGCGACTTGAAATTAACCAATGAGGAGAATGTATAATGCTGGACATTAAATTGGTACGGACAAACCCGGAACTGGTGAAGGAGAACATCAAAAAGAAATTCCAGGAAGAGAAACTGCCCCTGGTGGACCAGGTGCTGGAACTGGATAGCCAGTTCCGGGCCAGCAAAGCCCGTGGGGACGAGTTGCGCCAGCAGCGGAACCTGGTGAGCAAAGAGATCGGCAAGCTGATGAAAGAGGGCAAAAAAGCCGAGGCCGAGGAAATTAAAAAAAAGGTAGCCGCCATTGCCGATGAACTGGCCGAGATGGAGCGCAAAGAGGCGGAGATGACCGAGGAGATCAAAAAGCGGATGATGGTGATCCCCAACATCATTGACAGCTCGGTGCCCATTGGCCGGGACGACAGCGAGAACGTGGAGTTGGAGCGCTTTGGCGAACCCCTTGTGCCTGATTTTGAAGTGCCCTACCACACGGATATTATGGAGCGCCTCCACGGCATTGACCTGGACAGCGCCCGGCGCACCAGCGGCAACGGTTTCTACTACCTGATGGGGGATATTGCCCGGCTGCACGAGGGCATCTTAGCCTTTGCACGGGATTTTATGATCGATAAGGGCTTTACCTACTGCATCCCGCCCTTTATGATCCGCAGCGAGGTAGTCACCGGCGTCATGAGTTTTGCCGAGATGGAAAACATGATGTACAAGATCGAAGGAGAAGACCTGTACCTCATCGGCACCAGCGAGCACAGCATGATCGGCAAGTACGCCGGAAACCTGCTGACCGAGGACCAGTTGCCTCAGACCATGACCAGCTATTCCCCCTGTTTCCGCAAAGAGGTGGGGGCCCACGGCATCGAGGAGCGGGGGGTGTACCGTATCCACCAGTTCGAAAAGCAGGAGATGATCGTGGTCTGTAAGCCTGAGGACAGCATGGACTGGTACCACAAGATGTGGCGGTACTCGGTGGAGCTTTTCCGGGCGCTGGATATCCCCGTGCGCACCCTGGAGTGCTGTTCCGGGGATCTGGCCGATCTGAAGGTGAAAAGCGTAGACCTGGAGGCCTGGTCGCCCCGGCAGAAAAAGTACTTCGAGGTGTGTAGCTGCACCAACATGGGCGACGCCCAGGCCCGCCGGTTGGGCATCCGGGTAAAGCACAGCGAGGGCAATTACTTCCCCCATACCCTGAATAATACCGTAGTAGCCCCGCCCCGTATGCTCATCGCCTTCCTGGAAAACAACCTGCAAGCCGACGGCAGCGTTAAGATCCCGGAAGCCCTGCGCCCCTACATGGGCGGCAAGGACAAGATCGGCTAAAAGCCCACCCCTGGGCCCCCAGCGGTACCCACAAAAAGGAGCGATGTCACCATGAAAAAACCGGCCCTTATCTGGCTGCTGTCTACCGCCGTGCTGATGCTGCTGTTCCCCTGGGCCGCCACCCTGTTCAAGGGTATGGCAGGGTTTGCCATCGCCGTGCTCCTGCTATACGTAGTAGACCCCATGTTCTGCTTTGCCACCGGCATATTTACGGGGCGGGCCTGGCGGCAGCGCTGGTGGCTGATCCTGGTCGCGCCCGCCCTGTACCTGGTAGGGGCATGGGGCTTTGTAGCGCCCTTTGAAACCGTATTCCTGGTTTACGCCATAGGCTGCCTGCTCATCGGCTTGCTGGCCATGACGGGTACCGCCGCGTTCCTGCTCAAAAGGTCCCAAAAAGAGAAGGAAAAGCGGTAAGAGAGAGCAGCCGGCCAGTAAGCAGTAAGCACAGCTAAAAAGAACAAACAAAAAAGCCGCCCCGTTTCCGGGCGGCTTTTCGCGTCAATATATGTCCGTTCAGTCCTTGAACGCCTCAAACAGCTTAGCCACCTTCTCCCGGTGGGCACTGTTCGTTTCGTCCGTATCAGTGTCGGTATAGATCATCAGGTACTTCCCGTTCAAGGTGGCAGGCACCTCGTTGCCCAACAGGCTAAAGGAACCCTTCTCCTGCACCGAGCCCAAACACGCCTTGGCCTTTTCGTCCTGATTCTCCAGGTCAAATTCATAGAACTCCGCCTGCACCGTGCCCCCGTCAAACTTAAACAGGTAGCGGTACCCGCCCACGGCGCCGATCTCCTTGTAGGACATCTCCACCCGCTCGCCGGTCACAGCCTGGTTGGCCTCCATGTACTTGCACAGGCCGTCCAGATTACCGTCAAAACCGTCGGCAGCCACACTGCTCTGGGTAATGCCAGAGGAAGGGGCCTCCAAAGTTTCCAGTTGCTCCATCGGCCCGCCACAGGCCGCCAGCGTTACCATCAAAAGCCCGGCCGCAGCCAGCCCCGCCATCCGTTTCAACATCAACAGCACCTCAATTCTTGGGATAAAAGAAAAACGCCGTAGCTTACGCCCAGCGCCTTCCTGTAAATGTCTGCCGGGTTTTGCCAAGCCGATCAGCTAAGCCAAAACCCGCCTGCTTTGGTGACCCGGACGAGAATCGAACTCGTGTTACCGCCGTGAAAGGGCGGTGTCTTAGCCCCTTGACCACCGGGCCGTTTGGTAGCGGTAAATGGATTTGAACCATCGACACATCGGGTATGAACCGATTGCTCTAGCCAACTGAGCTATACCGCCATATCTGCGCCCCTTGCGGGACGCATTTAATTATACTGGATTGGAAAGGGATTGTCAATAGGTTTTTTAGGAAAATATCAGAAAAATTACGTTTCTGGCAAATCCACAGATTTTAAGGCCTGTTTGAACATAGAGAAAGTGCCGGGTTTTGTCCTGGCCGGGGTGGTTTTCGCCTCGAAACCGTCCGCCCTGAACAAAAACACTGGCATTTCTCTGGTTTTAAAACAGACTCTAGAGGGTGACAGAGTAGTTGGGGGCCTCTTTTGTAATCTGGATGTCATGGGGGTGGCTCTCCTTCAGCCCGGCCCCGGTAATGCGCACAAACTGGGCCTTATCGTGCAGTTCCTGTATGGTGCCGCAGCCCGTGTAGCCCATGCCGGAGCGCAAGCCCCCCAGCAGTTGGAACACCGTGTCCGCCAGGGGCCCCTTGTAGGGCACCCGGCCCTCTACGCCCTCCGGTACAAACTTCTTCTGCTCCCCCTGGAAGTACCGGTCGCTGCTGCCCCGGCCCATGGCCCCCAGGCTGCCCATGCCCCGGTACACCTTAAACTGCCTGCCCTGGTACAGCTCGTAATCGCCGGGCGCCTCCTTGCAGCCTGCCACCATAGAGCCCAGCATCACCGCGTCGGCCCCTGCCGCCAGGGCCTTCACAATGTCCCCGCTGTACTTAATGCCCCCGTCCGCAATCACCGGGATGCCATGCTTGCCCGCTTCGCTGGCCGCGTCGAATACCGCGGTAATCTGGGGCACCCCAATGCCCGCCACCACCCGGGTGGTGCAGATGGACCCCGGCCCAATGCCCACCTTAATGCAGTCCGCGCCCGCGTCGATAAGGGCTTTGGCCCCTTCGGCGGTGGCAATGTTCCCGGCAATCACCTGCAAGTCCGGGTAAGCGGCCTTTACCTTGCTTACCGCCTTGATCACCCCGTCGTTGTGCCCGTGGGCCGAGTCTAAAGCCACCACGTCCACCTGGGCCTCCACCAAAGCGGCCACCCGCTCCAGCACGTCCGCGGTAGCGCCAATGGCCGCGCCGCACAGCAGCCGCCCGCTCTGGTCCCTGGCCGAGTTGGGGTACCGTACCGCCTTCTCAATGTCCTTAATGGTGATCAGCCCCTTCAGGCGCATCTTGTCGTCCACCAGGGGCAGCTTTTCAATGCGGTGCCGCCGCAAAATCTCCTGGGCGTCTTTCAGGGTGGTGCCCACCGGGGCCGTAACCAGGGGCTCCCTGGTCATCACGTTCTTGACCGGCTGGTTAAAGTCGTCCCCCTCCATAAAACGCAGGTCCCGGTTGGTGATGATCCCCACCAGCACCCCGTCCTCGCAAATGGGCACCCCGGAAATTTTAAAACGGCCCATCAGGTCCTCCGCTTCCCGCACCAGACTGTCCGGGGAGAGGAAAAAGGGGTTCGCGATCACGCCATTCTCTGAGCGCTTTACCCTGTCAACCTGATCGGCCTGTTTCTCAATGGTCATATTCTTGTGGATGATCCCTACGCCGCCCTCCCTGGCTATGGCAATCGCCATGTCCGATTCGGTTACAGTGTCCATCGCGGCAGTAAGGATGGGCGCGTTGAGCCGGATGCTCTTGGTCAGGCGCGCGGAAAAATCCACCTCGTTGGGCAGCACATGGGACTCGGCGGGGATCAGCAGCACGTCGTCAAAGGTCAGCCCCTCTTTGGCAAATTTCTGTTGAAAATCCATTTTCAGCATACTCACACTCTCTTTCCTCAAAATTATTCTACCCGGCCCGCGGCATAGCAAAACGGGTGTTATTAAACGTAAATTATAGCATAAGCCCCTCCCTTTTTCAACCCAAATCTTCCCCCGCAAAACAACGAAAAAAAGCGCGAAATCCGCCGCCGGCTTGGCAAATTTGCGTAGTCCAACACAGCCGCCACAGGCAGCCGGACCCCTACGCAGAATGGGCAAAAAAGCCGGGGCAAAGGGGGGCTTTTTCTCTGAAAAGGAGAAGTTCGTTTATTTCACAAAAGCGCCTTGACAACCCCGCCCGGAAAGCTATAATCTACTTAATCGCGCAAAATAAGGTCGTAAAGGAGCAGCAACATATGTCATACATGAAAAAAGCCCTTTCCCGGCTGGGGGACAGCGGCAGGCAGGCCCTGGTCCTGGTGGGGGTCAACGGTATCTTCTGGTTTGCCTGGGCCTTTGGCTGCTACCAGACCGTCTATCTGCAAAACATCGGTTTTTCCGCCTCCTCCATTGGGGTACTCAATGCCATAGCCTCGGCGGTGGGCATTGCCTCGGTCACGTTCTGGGGCATGGTCAGCGACCGCACCGGTTCTTTGCGCCGGGTGCTGTGCATCGTGCTGGCGGGGGGCGCCCTGTTTTACGGCCTGATCCCGGCGGTCCCCACCGGGCTGGCGGCCTCCCATATGCTGCTGATGTGCCTGGTACCGGCCATCAACTTTTTCCGGGCCTCCATGTCCCCCTACGCAGAAAACATCCTGGTGCGCAACTGCAACGAGCTCCGGCTGAACTTCGGGGTGTTGCGCAGCACCGGCTCCTTCCTGTTCACGGTTGGCAGCCTGATCATCGCCGCCTGGCTGCCCAGCCTGGGGGTGCAAAACACCTTTTGGGTGTCCGGCCTGCTGATGCTCATCCCCATCATCCTCACCTGCTTTGCCCGTGAGCCGGACGCCCGCCCGGCCCCCGCAAAAGGCGGGGAGGGGAAAAAATCCCTAAACTTGGGGGAACTCTTTCAGAACCGGGCCTACACGGCCTTCCTGGTATTTGGTTTCCTCTACTATACCGCCTCCGCCTGCGACTGCAACTTTATCACCTATTTTATGGAGGGCATTGGGGTCGACGCCCAGCAGTACGGGGTCATCCTGGCCTACCGGGCCCTTTTGGAGATCCCCTTCCTGCTGCTGATGGTGCGGCTGCGCAAGCGCTTTTCCCTCAAGTTCATGGTGCTGGGGGCCGTGCTGCTCATCAGCTTGGAGAGCGTAGGTTTTGGCCTCTTTGCCAACTCCCTGCCGGCCATGCTGTTCTTCTGCACCTTTTTCGGCTTGGGCAACGGCCTTTTTCTGGGCTCCACCCTCAACTATGTTTACGAGTTGGCCCCCAGCCACCTGCGGGCCAGTGCCCAGGCATTTTTCACCTCCGTGGCCTCGGTGGCGGGCATTTTGGGCAACCTGGCCGGGGGCGTGCTCTTTGACGCCATCGGTGCCAAGCCTTTCTACCTGACCGTAAGCGCCCTGTACCTGCTTAGCTTCGCCGTGTTCGCCCTGTCCTCCCGGCAGCGGGCCGGCGCCTGAGGCCATAACCGCACCCGGACAAAACCGCGCAGGAAAAGACAGGACGCACCGCCGTGGGTATGCTATACTATCCGTAGGATATTTTAGTAGAGCTAAAACTCGCAGGGCAAGTTTTAGAAATCGCCCTGGCGATTTGGCAAGACGCAAAGCGGCTTGTAGCTATGCTATCAATATCTCTATCAAGCTACGGAAAGACGTAGACAGATGGAAGCAGGCGTGGGCAAGGCCCACCCGTGCAAAAGGAGGGTTACAAACATGGACTGGCTCAAAAGCTTACGGGGGGCCATCGACTATATGGAACAGCATATGCAGGAGCCTGTCACCCCTGCCCAGGTGGCCCAGGCGGTGTACCTGTCCCCCTTCTACCTGCAAAAAGGTTTCCAAATCATAACCGGCTACAGCCTGGGGGAGTACCTGCGCTGCCGCCGGCTGTACCTGGCCGCCCTGGACCTGCTGGCCGGCGAGGGCAAGGTCATTGACATTGCCTACCGCTACTGCTACCAGACCCCCGAAAGCTTTACCAAAGCCTTCACCCGATTCCACGGGTTCTCCCCGGCCCAGGTAAAGCGGGAGCGCCTGTCCATCCGGCCCTTCCTGCCCCTCAAACTGAAAATCAGCATACAAGGAGGAAAAGACGTGGACTACACCATAGAGAAAAAGGAAAATTTCCAACTGATCGGTTTCAAGCGGGAGATCCCCATGGACCAGGGCTACCGGCTGTGCCCGGCGTTCTGGGAGGAGGTCACCCAAAAGCATCTGGGCCCCCTGTGTAAGGGCAAGCCCCCGGAAACAGAGCTGGAACAGGCCATCGCCCAGTGTAAGATCGGTATGTTCGCCGCCTGCATAGAGGGGACAACCAACCCCGATACCTTCTCCTACCTGGTGGCGGGCTACTACGACGGCCGCCCGGTGCCAGATGGCCTGGAGGTTGTGGAGATACCCGCCGCCACCTGGGCCATGTTCCGGGCCGTGGGCCCCATGCCCGGCGCCCTGCAAAGCCTCAATACCCAAATCTTCCAGGAGTGGCTGCCGGGCAACGCCCGCTACGAGGTGGCTTTCCCCATCAACCTGGAAATGTATAGCGAAGGGGAGAGCGGCCCGGACTACGAAAGTTTCATCTGGCTCCCCGTAACCGAGAAAGGGGCGTAACGTCCCGGCCGCCGGGTAAGCCCCGCCCTAGGTAAAAAACCATGCAGCCCCCCTTCCCGGCCGGAAGGAGGGCTGCATCTTTTACTATTTCCCTTTTGTATTGTATACCTGATGAAAAACGCGCCGCGTGCATTCTCTCCGGTTCCGCCTCCCCGGCCGCCTTAAATGGCAAACCGGTGGGCCCCAATCACCGCCACCACCTGCCGGGACCAGATCCACTTGTTGGTGGTTTTGGCAGGATTATAGTAGTACACCGCACCGCCGGTAGGGTCGCTGCCGTTCATGGCTTCGCGGGCGGCGGTATAGGCCGAGTCGGCCACCGGCGCGTTGATGCCCCCGTCATATAGGCAGGAGAAGGCCCCCTGCTGGTAGATCACTCCGGAAAGGGTATTGGGGAAAGAGGGGTGGGCAATCCGGTTCATCACCACCGCGCCCACAGCCACCTGCCCCTGGTAGGGCTCGCCCCTGGCCTCGGCAGAGATAATAGAAGCCAGCAGTTGCACGTCCCCCTCAGAAAACCCATTGCACCCGCCCCCGCCGGAACCCCCGCCGCCGGTAAGGCCCAGGGTCTCCAGGGTCTTAGGCCCCACAATGCCGTCGTCGTCCAGCCCATAGTCCCGCTGAAAAGCAATCACCGCGTTCTTGGTGCGGGTGCCGAATATCCCGTCGGCGGTACCGGCCTGGTAGCCCAGTTCGTTCAGCCGCTGCTGTATCTGGGTAACTTCCCCGCCCGTAGAACCATATTTAGAAAGCGCCTGGGCCCCCGGGTCGCTGAGCATGGCAATCACCATGATGTTCACCAGCACTAGTACCGCAATGCGCCAAAGTTCAGTCAAAAAATCTTTCCTGCTGATTTTCATTGGGCTCGTCCCCCTTCCTCTAATAAAGTGTACGCGCCCGTCGGTAAAGTATGCCTGGCAATAGTAGGAAGTGGATCCCTATCATGTGCCAAAGAGCCAAATATACACAATATGTAGGACAAGCCAGCGGACAGAAGGGAAAATTTGAAAAAAGTTCAAAAAACTTCAAAAAAGGAGTTGACAAAAGAGTAAGAGTGTGGTAAGATAGTCGAGCGCTCAAGAGAGCGGGCCGAAAGGCAAAGGCGGACGAAAAAGATTCGAAAGAGTCGAAAAAAG